>NZ_SOHC01000020.1:0-173571 GCF_004403955.1 Cryobacterium sp. TMT1-2-1 | reverse complement strand
CGCCGAACTGTGAGTTTGGCACCTTCCCGGGCCGGCAAAGTCAAGCGGTCTAGGCAACGCGGGTGGTTTCAGCTGCCTTGAGCAGCTGGTTCAGCCGGGTGGCTGGGGTGTCGAGGTCGAGGGTCGGTCGGGGACGCCGGTTGAGGGTCGCAGCGACTCGGCGGAGATCGTCGGCGCTGTGGGCTGAGAGGTTCGAGCCCTTCTCGAACCAGAACCGCAGGAGCCGGTTGGTGTTCTCGTTGCTGCCGCGCTGCCAGGGCGAGCGCGGGTCGCAGAAGAAGAGTTTCGTGTCCAGGGCGACCTGGATGCGGGCGTAGTCGGCGAGCTCGGTGCCGCGGTCCCAGGTGATGGAGCGCCGCAGGTGACCCGGGAGGTCGCCCATCTCGCGGATCATCGCGGCAGCGACCGTTTCCGCAGTGTGATCGCCGTCCAGATGGAGCAGGATCACAAACCGCGTCGAGCGCTCGACGAGGGTGCCGATAGCGGTCCCATCACAACCAATGATGAGGTCCCCTTCCCAATGCCCCGGGACGGCCCGGTCCGCCACCTCGGCCGGCCGGTCACTGATCTTGAACGCGTCCTTGTAGGGGCTGTTCTCCTTGCGGTCCCGCGTCTGTGGAACACGCTTCTTGCGCCGCAGGCTGAGTTTCTCAGCCAGATCCGCCCGCAGTTCTCCGCGGGTTTGGACATACAGCGCCTGGTAGATCGTCTCGTGGCTCACCTGCATAGTCTGATCCTCTGGGCAGTAGCGTGCCAACATTCTCGAGATCAGTTTCGGGCTCCACCCGTCATCCATCCAGACCGCGATCAGCCCGCAAAGCGCCTCGTTGTCGACCAGTTTCAACGGCTTCGGCCGGCGCGTTCTGTCCTCGGCTTTATCGTGCGCCGCCGATGCGTAGTACAGCCCGTCCGGGCCCTTGTTGCGGTGGACCTCCCGCCAGACCACGGACTTGTTCCGGCCGAGCGCCTTCCCGATATCGGCATACGTCATCCCGTTCCGATGACCGATCTGGATCATCCCCCGCTCGAATTTGGTCAACGACCGATACCGCCGAGGGACCCCACCCTGCTCGACGGCGGGCCACTCGTCCGGGACGTGCTCCGAGGCATCAGGAGCGATCTTGAGGCGTGACCGGGCATGTCGAAGAGGCATTCCGACAGACTCCCGCCACCACACCGTCGCCGTGTTGACCGACGCGCCCACACTGGCGCCCGCTTCTCGCAAACCCACCCCCGCGCACACCAAGTCAACGAACTCATCACGAGCAGCCTGCGGAAACAACTTGACCATAAAACGCTCCATCAATCAGAGCGTTGCTTTGACCCTATGACTTTGCCGCCCCACGAAGGTGCCAAACTCACAGTTCGGCGGATCGGGATGGAGCGGAAAAGGCGGGCGGGGGTCAGCGGACGGGGGTCAGCGGGCGGAAGGGCTAGCGGGTGGGGAAGTCGCGGGCCGGAGAGCCGATGTAGAGCTGCTGCGGGCGGCCGATCTTCGTCGCCGGGTCTTCGTTCATCTCGCGCCAGTGTGCCACCCAGCCGGGCAGCCGGCCGATGGCGAACAGCACCGTGAACATCCGGGTCGGGAAGCCCATCGCCTTGTAGATGACGCCGGTGTAGAAGTCGACGTTGGGGTAGAGCTTGCGCTCCTGGAAGTAGTCGTCGTTCAGCGCGATGTGCTCGAGTTCCTGGGCGATGTCGAGCAGGTCGTCCTTGACGCCGAGGGCGGCGAGCACCTCGTGGGCGCTCTCCTTGACCAGCGTCGCGCGCGGGTCGTAGTTCTTGTACACCCGGTGGCCGAAGCCCATCAGGCGCACGCCGTGCTCCTTGTTCTTCACCCGTTCGACGTACTTCTCGACGCCTTCGCCCGAGGACTGGATCTCGCCGAGCATCTTGAGGACGGCCTCGTTCGCGCCGCCGTGCAGCGGGCCGAAGAGGGCGTTGATCCCGGCGGACACCGACGCGAACAGGTTCGCCTCGGTCGACCCGACCAGGCGAACGGTGGAGGTGGAGGCGTTCTGCTCGTGGTCCTCGTGCAGCATCAGCAGGCGTTCGAGCGCCCGGCTCACGACGGGGTTGACCTCGTACGGCTCGGCCAGCGTGCCGAAGTTGAGTTTGAGGAAGTTGTCGACGAAGCTCAGCGAGTTGTCCGGGTAGAGGAAGGCCTGGCCGATGCTCTTCTTGTGCGCGTACGCGGCCATCACCGGCAGCTTGGCGAGCAGGCGGATTGTCGAGATCTCGACCTGGGCCGGATCCTTCGGGCTGAGCGAGTCCTGGTAGTACGTCGACAGCGCCGAGACGCCGGACGAGAGCACCGACATGGGGTGCGCGTTCGTGGGCAGCGCGTCGAAGAAGCGGCGCAGGTCCTCGTGCAGCAGCGTGTGGCGGCGGATGCGGGTGTCGAACTCCTCGAGTTCGCTCGCGCTGGGCAGCTCGCCGTAGATGAGCAGCCACGCGGTCTCGAGGAAGCTCGACTTCTGGGCGATCTGCTCGATCGGGTAGCCGCGGTAGCGCAGGATCCCCTTCTCACCATCGATGAACGTGATCGCCGAGCGGGTGGACGCCGTGTTGACGAAGCCCGAGTCGATCGTCGTGAGGCCCGTTTGCCGGGTCAGGGTGGAGATATCGATACTGCCGGCGCCGTCGGTGCTCTCCAGGATCGGGAACTCCGCGCTCCCGCCGGGGAAGGTGAGGGTGGCCATCTTCGGCTCGCCGGATGGGGTGCGTGCGACGTCGCTCACGGCGCCTCCTTGAAGTATGGCAGCGAGAAGATCGCTGCCTGATGGTCTGTGGCGGTCCGCCGCAGAGCACTGGTGCATGGCAACGTCAACCGCATACAGCCTAATCGTCCGTGCCGCCTACTGTCGCATCCGCCAAAGCTCCGGCGGATTCGATGGCGGTAATGCACAACGTCAGGAACGGAGCCGATCGGCGGCTGCCGCGATCCGTTCGTCGGTGGCGGTGAGCGAGAAGCGCACGTGCCTCGGGTAGAAGTCGCCGTAGAACGGCCCGGGGCCGGCCAGGATGCCGAGGTCGGCCAGACGGCCGATGGATTCCCACGCGTCGACGCCCTCGGTGGCCCAGAGGTAGAGGCCGGCCTCGCTGTGGTCGATCCGGAAGCCCGCGTCGCGCAGGGCCGGCAGCAGCACGGCCCGGCGCGCCCGGTAGCGTTCCCTCTGCACGGCCACGTGCGCGTCGTCAGCGAGCGCGGCGGCCATGGCCGCCTGCAACGGGGCGGGGAGCATGAGCCCGGCATGCTTGCGCACGGTCAGGAGGCGGGCCAGCACGCCGCCGCACCCCGCCACGAAGGCTCCGCGGTAGCCGGCCATGTTGGACTGCTTGCTCAGCGAGTAGATCGCCAGCACATTGTGACGGTTGTCCCCGATCACCCGAGGGTCGAGGATGCTCGGGATCCGCTCTGTCGCCCACGCTGCGTCCCAGCCGAGCTCGGCGTAGCACTCGTCGCTGACGATGACGGCGTCGATTTCGCGCGCCCGGGCGACGGCGGCTGTGAGCTCCGGGACCCCGAGGACGCGCCCGTCGGGGTTGCCGGGGCTGTTCAGCCAGATCAGTTTCGTCGTGGCCGGCCACTCCGCCGGGTCGTCGGAGGCCAGGGCCGAGGCTCCGGCCATGGCCGCGCCGATCGCGTAGGTCGGGTAGGCGGCCCGGGGGTGCACCACGGTGTCGCCCTCGCCGAGCCCGAGCATGAACGGGAGCAGGGCGACGAGCTCCTTCGAGCCGATCGTGGGCAGCACGTTCTTCTCGGCCAGGCCGGTGACGCCGCGGCGCCGCTCATACCAGGCGATGATCGCGCGCTGCAGCTCGGGGGTGCCGGCCGTCTGGGGGTACGAGTGGGCGTCGGTGGCGCCGGCGAGGGCCTGCCGGATGACGTCGGGCGTGGCATCCACCGGCGACCCGATCGAGAGGTCGACGATGCCGCCCTCATGAGCGCGCGCCCGTGCGGCAAACGGGACCATCTGGTCCCACGGGTAGTCGGGGAGCGGTTTCAGCACGCGAGGACTAGTGCGTGACCTGCGGAGGAAGCACCGCGATGACGGGGTGGTCCTTGGGGATGACACCGATCTTCGCCGCGCCGCCCGGAGAACCGATGTCGTTGAAGAACTCCACGTTGGCCTTGTAATACTCGGACCATTTGTCGGGCAGGTCGTCTTCGTAGTAGATGGCTTCGACCGGGCAGACCGGTTCGCAGGCACCGCAGTCGACACATTCGTCCGGGTGGATGTAGAGCGAGCGTTCGCCCTCGTAGATGCAATCGACCGGGCATTCATCGACGCAGGCGCGGTCTTTCACGTCAACGCAGGGTAAGGCAATGACGTAGGTCACAGTGGGCGGATTCCCTTCAGGAGCCGGATATCCAGTCTAGGCCGGTTCGGCGCGTGCGCGACCGTTCAGCGTTTGGCCGGGAGATGGGGCCAGGCGAGCACGAACGTCGCCACGAGGGCGGGCACGATGCTCCAGAGCGTTCCGGGCAGGCCCGCCGGGACGAGCACCGAACCGCCCGTGCTCCGCAGCGACAGCAGGAAGATCGTGCCGAGCATCCCGATGGCGCAGGAAAACACGACCATCCGGTCGCCGAACACGAGCCGCAGCCCGACCAGGAGCGCGGACACGGCGAGCAGGGCGAGGATCAGTCCGATCGGGATCGTCACCGGCCCGAGCACGAAGACGCCCTGGTGGGCGATCGTGCCCAGCAGTCCGAACGCCGCGCCGAGGAGCAGGGCGATCGCTGCGGCGACCAGGCGGGCGCCCCGGGAGGGCGGGATGTCCCGGACCTCGCGGGCATCGGGCTCGTGGCGGAGAAACGTCTCCGTGCCGGTCACGGCGAGCAACGAGCCATCCGGCAGCTCGGCGGCACCGTCGGTGACCGTCCACCGGTCCGGGTAGGCGGCGAGCGCGCCGCGCTTGCGTTCCAGCATGTCGCTGACATCGATGGCGACCAGGCGCGCGCCGGCCCCCTGCGTCACCCGGCGGGCGAGGAAGACGGGCACGCCCATCGCCTCGGCGGCCCGAGTCGCGGACTCCCGCAGCCCCTCGTCGGTGGAGCCGATCGCCACCGCGGTGGCGCGGGCCTCGGCGAGGGCCCGGCGGAGGGCGTCCTCCCGCCCGGCGAATGCCGCGGGCAGCGTCTGCCACTCGGTCACCCCGAGCTCGGCCAGCCCCGCACGGGCGGCATCCGACTCCCCCGGCAGCATGGCGCCGAACAGCACCACGACGGGTGCGCCGTCGGAGCGGAGCCGGGCGATTGTGCCGCCGGTCGCCAGCGCTTCGTCGCCGGGGCGGTCGTGCACGAAGACCACGCGTTCCTCGCTGCCGGACATGACCATCGGGACCCCACTGCTTTCGTGCGCGTGTGACGGGCCAAGCGCCCTCGTGCAAAAGCATAACTGGACAGCATCCGGCGGCCCCGGTTAGAGTGATCAGGAAGTAAGGTTAGCCTTACCAACCTCGGCCGAACCGGCCGCGGGAATCACGCCGCCGGCCGACCCGACGGAACAAACCAGGAAGACCCGTGCTCGCAAACTATCTGATCGGCCTGCGCGAAGGTCTCGAAGCCGCCCTCATCGTCACGATCCTGATCGCGTACATCGTCAAGATCGACCGGCGCGACGTGCTGGCCCGCATCTGGCTGGGCGTGGGCCTCGCCGTGCTTCTGGCCCTCGGCATCGGCGCCGTCCTCACCTTCGGAACCGTCGGCCTGTCCTTCGCGGCCCAGGAGACCATCGGCGGCGTGCTGTCGATCGTCGCCACCGGCCTGGTCACCTGGATGGTGTTCTGGATGCTCCGCACCGCCCGTGACCTCAAGGGCCATCTGCAGGGCAGCATCGACCGCCATCTCCTGGGAACCGGGCTGGGCCTCGTGCTGGTCGCCTTCCTCGCCGTGGGCCGGGAGGGCATCGAGACGGCCCTGTTCATCTGGGCCGCCGTGCAGGCGACCGGCGAAACCACACTCCCCCTGCTCGGCGCCGGGCTCGGCATCCTCACCGCGGTCGCCCTCGGCGCTCTGATCTACGCGGGGATGCTGCGGATCAACCTGGCGAAGTTCTTCGCCTGGACCGGCGGCATCCTGATCGTTGTCGCCGCGGGCGTGCTCTCCTACGGCGTGCACGACCTGCAGGAGGCGGGCATCCTGCCGGGCCTGCACAGCCTCGCCTTCGATGTGAGCGCCGCCATCCCGCCCGACAGCTGGTACGGCACCCTGCTCAAGGGCACGCTGAACTTCTCCCCCGCCACCACGTGGCTCGAGCTTGCGGCCTGGCTGGCCTATCTCGTGCCGACGATGACCCTGTTCATCCTGAAGAGCCGGCAGGGCCGGCCACGCCCGGCCGCAGCCCGCCCGGATGGCGCCGGTCGCGCCGTCGTCGCCGCCCGCTGAACCCTCTCTTTCCCGGCTACCAAAGGACTCCCATGCGCTCCCGCCTCGCCCTGCCCGCCGCTGTCTGTTCCGCCGTGCTCCTGGCCCTCACCGGCTGCGTCGCGAACGAGAGCGGCCCGGATGCCACCCACGCCACGCTGACCGTCGACAGCAGCGCCTCCGAGTGCGCGGTGTCGGCGGCCGAGGCCCCGGCCGGCACGGTGCGTTTCCGAGTGACGAACTCCGGCGACAAGGTCACCGAGTTCTACCTGCTCGGCCACGACGGCCTGAGGATCGTCGGCGAGGCCGAGAACATCGGCCCGGGCCTCAGCCGCGACCTGGTCGTGGAACTCGAGCCCGGTAAATACTTCACGGCCTGCAAGCCGGGCATGACCGGCGACGGCGTCGGCAAGGCGCCCTTCACCGTGACGGAATCGGGCGCTGCCGGCGAGGTCGACGCCGACCTCGCCGCGCGGATCGAAACGGCCAACTCCGGGTACGCCGGCTACGTCCGGAACGAGGTAGCCGAGCTCGCCACCGGCACCGACGCCTTCGCCGCCGCGTATGTCGCCGGGGACGACGACCTCGCGCGCAGCCTCTACGCGCCGACCCGCGCCCACTGGGAACGCGTGGAAACCATCGCCGAGTCCTTCGGCGACCTCGACCCGAAGCTCGACCTGCGCGAAGCCGACCTCGAGGAAGGCCAGGAGTGGACCGGCTGGCACGCCATCGAGAAGGACCTCTGGCCCGCCGAAGCCGAGGCCGGCTTCCGGGCCTACGGCGACGAGAAGCGCGCGCACCTGGCGAAGCTGCTCGTCTCCGACACGCAGACCCTCAAGGGCGAGGTGGCGGACCTGAGCTTCACCCTGTCCCAGCAGACGAACGGCGCGATCGGGCTGCTCGAGGAGGTCGCCTCCGGCAAGGTCACCGGCGAAGAGGAGTTCTGGTCGCACACCGACCTCTGGGACTTCCAGGCCAACGTCGACGGCGCGAAGGTGCTCTACGCGGGAGTGCGCGACATCCTGCTGGAGAAGGACCGGAAGCTCGCGCGGCAGCTCGACACGGAGTTCGCCGCTCTCCAGGCGCTCCTCGACGAGCACCGGGTCGGTGACGGCTTCGCGGCGTACACCGAGCTCTCCGCCGCCGACATCCGCGCCCTCGCCGACCAGGTCAACGCGCTCGGCGAGCCGCTCAACCGGCTCACCGCGGCACTCGTCATCTCGTGACCGACGCNCCCTGCTCGACGGCGGGCCACTCGTCCGGGACGTGCTCCGAGGCATCAGGAGCGATCTTGAGGCGTGACCGGGCATGTCGAAGAGGCATTCCGACAGACTGCCGCCACCACACCGTCGCCGTGTTGACCGACGCGCCCACACTGGCGCCCGCTTCTCGCAAACCCACCCCCGCGCACACCAAGTCAACGAACTCATCACGAGCAGCCTGCGGAAACAACTTGACCATAAAACGCTCCACCAATCAGAGCGTTGCTTTGACCCTATGACTTTGCCGCCCAACGAAGGTGCCGAACTCACTGTTCGGCGACGGATCGGGGGACGCTTCGGCGAGGGCGGCGAGGGTGAGGGTCAGCTCCGGCCGAGACGGCGACGGAGCAGGTCGATCCGCTTCTGCAGCTGGGTGACGCTGGCCTGGGCGACGGCCGGGCCGCCGCACTCGCGGCGAAGTTCGGCGTGCACCATGCCGTGCGGCTCGTCGGCCATCTTCGACCACATGCCCACCAGGCTCGCCAGCAGCGTGCGCTGCTCCTTGAGCGTGCGGTAGAGCGGCGGCGGCTCTTCCGGGGCGATCTCGCCGGTGACGGGGTCCTTCCGCCGGTCGGTGGAGCGCCTGGACTGCCGGTGCTGCCGCTGGCGCAGCAGCTCGGAGACCTGCTCGGGCTCCAGCAGCCCGGGGATGCCGATGAAATCGAATTCCTCGTCGGTGCCGGGTTCGGCCAGCGCGCCGAACTCGTCGCCGTTGAACATGACCATGTCGAAGGTCGCCTGGGAGTCGATGGCCTGCCAGGTGAACTCCTCGCCGAGGTCGTCCGAGGCCTGCTCCTGCGTGTTGGCCGCGGCCACCATGGCGTCTTCGGGGTTGAACATCCCGTCATCGCCGTCGTCGCGGTTGCTGCGGTCGAGGGCGTGGTCCCGCTCCAGTTCGAGGGCGTTGGCCAGGCTCAGCAGGCCGGGAACGTTCGGCAGGAAGATCGACGCGGTCTCGCCGCGGCGCCGGGCGCGCACGAACCGGCCGATCGCCTGCGCGAAGAACAGCGGGGTGGAGGCACTGGTCGCGTAGACCCCCACGGCCAGGCGCGGAACGTCGACGCCCTCGGACACCATCCGCACCGCGACCATCCAGCGGCTGGTGTTGTGCGAGAACTCGTCGATCCGGTCGCTCGACTCCTTCTCGTCGGAGAGCACGACCGTCACCTTCTCGCCGGAGATCTCCTCGAGGGTGGCCGCGTATGCCCGCGCGGTGGTCTGGTCGGTCGCGATGACGAGCCCGCCGGCATCCGGGATGCCGTGCCGCACCTCGGTGAGGCGGATGTCGGCCGCCCGGAGCACGGCCGGGATCCACTGCCCGGTGGGCTCGAGCGCCGTGCGCCAGGCCTGGGAGGTGATGTCCTTGGTGTTGCCCTCGCCGAGTTTGGCCTCCATCTCGTCGCCGGCCCGCGTGCGCCACTTCATGTGCCCGGCGTAGACCATGAACATCACCGGGCGCACGACACCGTCTTCGAGGGCGCGCCCGTAGCCGTAGTTGTAATCGCTCTGGGACAGCCGGATGCCGTGCTTGTCGGGCAGATAGCTCACGAACGGGATCGGTGAGGTGTCCGACCGGAACGGAGTACCGGTCAGCGACAGGCGCCGCGTCGCCGGTTCGAACGCCTCGCGGATGGCGTCGCCCCAGCTGAGAGCGTCACCGCCGTGGTGCACCTCGTCGAGGATCACGAGCGTGCGGCTGGACTGGGTCAGTTCCCGGTGCAGGGCGGCCCGACTCGCCACCTGCGCGTAGGTCACGGCAACGCCGTGGTAGTGGTTGCCGTACCGCCCGTTCGCGTTCTTGAACATGGGGTCCAGCCGGATCCCGGCGCGGGCCGCGGCGTCGGCCCACTGGCGCTTGAGGTGCTCGGTCGGGGCGACCACGGTGATCCGGTCGATCACCCGCCGGGCACGCAGCTCCGCGGCCAGCCGCAGGGCGAACGTGGTCTTGCCGGCGCCCGGTGTGGCCGCGGCGAGGAAGTCACGGGGCTCGTGCAGGAAGTACGCCTCGAGGGCCTCCGCCTGCCAGGCGCGGAGTTTGCTGGCCGTACCCCACGCAGCGCGTTCCGGAAATGAGGGCGACAGGTGCTCGGCTGCACTCGTTCCCTGCGCAGGACCGAAAACAGGTGGAGTATTCACTTCATAAGAACCTATCAAGTCGGACCGACACTTTCGCACGGAAGGGAAACCCGAGCCATGTCCCAGCAGCAGCATCCCTGGTCGCGCTACGTGGCTCTCGGTGACTCCTTCACGGAAGGCATCGGCGACCCGGAGCCGGCCAGTCCCGGCGGGCACCGGGGCTGGGCCGACCGGGTGGCCGAGGTCCTCCGTCAGGGCACAGACGACCTCGCCTACGCGAATCTCGCCGTGCGTGGGAAGCTGATCAGGGAAATCGTCGCCGAACAGGTCGAGCCCGCCCTCGCCCTGCGACCGGACCTCGTCACCCTGTCGGCCGGCGGCAACGACGTGATCCGCCTGGGCACCGACCCGGACCTCATCGCCGCGCGGTGCGAGCTGGCGGTACGGCGCCTCACCAGGGACGGCGCGCAGGTCGTGCTGTTCACCGGGGTCGACGTCGGCTTCTCCCCCGTGCTCCGGCACCTGCGGGGGAAGGTGGCCATCTACACCGAGAACATGCGTGCGATCGCGGCCCGGTACGACTGCGTCGTCGCCGACCTCTGGGGACTCACCGAGATCCGGGATGTGCGGATGTGGGCGCCGGACCGGTTGCACCTGAACGCGCTCGGCCACCACACGGTCGCGCGCATGGTGCTTTCCTCCCTCAACGTGCCCAACGCGCTGGAGCCGCAGCGGCCGGAGCCGATGCCGGGCACCACCTGGCGCCGGGCCAGGACGGAAGACCTCGCCTGGGCGCGGGAATACCTCGTCCCGTGGGTGCTCCGGCGGGTGCGGCACCAGTCATCGGGCGACCACGTGCTGCCCAAACGTCCCGAAGCGGCGCCGTTCGGCCGGCTCCAGCCGTGACCTGACCTCCCAATCCCCCCTGACCCGAACTGCCCCTCGGCGTTCGACGCCGGTGCGGCATGGATCGACTCTGATGAAGCGTCACGGTTGCCTGGTAGGAAGGGGCGATGTCGCACGCACATCTGTGGAACTCTGCATATCCGGATGCGCCAGCAAGGGTGCCTGACCGGTAGGTTCGAGCGCATGCGATTCGATCTACATCAGACATCGGCATTAGTGCTGGCTGGGGTGATCGTGCTCTGTTCCAGCGGCTGCGGCAGCACCCCTGAATCCGAGCGTTGACTCTCAGGCTCAAACGTCGACCTCAAAGCCAAAGCCAAAGCCAACGCCAACGCCAACGCCATCAACGTCTCCGACGGCGGAGGCGAGCCAGAACGATTCCGCCGGGATGAGCTGATTCGAGCGGCAGCTTCCACTTTCCGGGCGTTTCGTGTCTCAATGGACCGAGACAGTCGGGTCCATCGAGATCGCAGGTCGCAGCGATGGCACGGTCTGGGCGACCCTCACCGATTTCAGCACGGGAGTCTCTCCGAACTTGAAGCTCTTCCTCAATGAAGGTGAGCTGGTCAAGAACCCTGATGGTGCCTGGACGACCGATGGCGGCGAGCACAACAGGAATCGGCGGCGGGTATGATCCCGTAACCAACCGCGTCCTGATGCAGGTCTCTCCCGAATACAGCTCAGCATCCACCCTCATCGCCGCCATCGAGAACCTGAACGATCCCCGCCTCACGCTCCAAGTCCTCGAGTCTGTGGTGCCCGAAGAGGACGTGGCCGAGAGTCGCATGGACGACGCGGCGCCTGGGAAAGCCGGCGCAGACATCTAGAACTCCTGTGCACCACGGTGCACCCTTGGATGGGCTTGGAGATGATGCTCGGGAAGTTGAAGCTGAACCGCAGGTTCGCAATCGAGGCGGCCACGGCGCCTCAGCGCCCTTCGCTGCCTAGCGCAATTCGGTCAGCGATATCGGAAACGTCATCAAGGCGCCCGGAAGCAACATCCATGATGAATCCGTAGGCATCATCATTGGACCATGTCAACCGTCGTCCGTTCATACCGAGGAAGGCGATTAGCGCAGCGAGACTCAGCCGCTTGTTACCGTCAATCAAGCCGTGATTGCGGGCCAAGGAATGCGTCAGCGCCGCGGCCTTCTCATTGAGACTCCCGTAGGCGTCCCTTCCGAACGCGCTCGCGCGCGGACGGGCCAGCGCCGACTCAAGCAATCCCTGGTCCCGGACCGGCATGTCTCCCCCGAGGGCTCGCTGCCCGACGTAGAGGAGATCCGTGTAGGTGAGATAGATCACTTTCCGAGACGTTCAAGCGCTTCGGCGTAGCGCGGGAGCTCCTCGTCAAGGACACTGCTCAGGAGGTCCTGGCGACTGTGGTTCTCGACGTATTCACGCACCGCCTGCTTGGCGACGTCCTGCATGGACCGTCTCTCGTATTCGGCTCGGCGACGCAGGGCGTCCGCCTCAGCATCAGTCAAGCGAAGGGTCATGGGCATGGACACATGGTATCACCAGTGACACCGTTGTCCGTAGGGTCCGATGCGGGTTCCCCTTGAGGATGAGGACGCTCATTGACGTCAGCTTGCGGTTAGCGCGTCGAGATTTGCGAGCGGCACGACACCTTTGGCTCTCATTGCCAGCCCGGGGTCGACTGTGACCAGGGCGTCGGCCTGAAGCTCGGTGACGGCGAGGTATTCCGCGTCGTACGTTGTCTCCCAACCCTGCTCGCGTGCGATCCTCCAAGCAGTCCGGTGTGACACCCGGTCACCGAGCAACCTAATCTTTAGTTCGGTCAGGCGGCGGTGGTGCTGAAGTGCCAGATCCTCGGTGAGGTCACCGTTGAGTACTGCCTCGAATAGCAGCGATAGCGCCTGCGAGCGGATGAGGTTCGGGGCGACGATCTGATGCTCGGGGCTGGGCTGGATGCCATTAGCGACGATGTGCAGGAGCGTAGGCGCGTCGATCACGTAACGGGTCATGTCGGAACTTTACGCGGGAAAACAGGCAGCCGACGAAGGTCAGCGGCCACCAATGGCGCAACAGGAGCGCCCCGGCCTGCGAGAGGGCCGCCGACACGCCCTGCACCGCCAGCGAGGTGCCGGTGCGAGCAGGGTTGCGGCTGCGGCCGAGCTGCGCGTGATCCGCGCGGCGGCGACGAGCGAGATCGCGGATCCAGGGGGTCGGCCAGGCCCAGTTCGAGCAGCCGGTCGGCGAGCAGGACGCCGATACGGCCCGCACTCCCACGGATGCCAGGCGGGGCATGAGCCTGGAGAGGGGAGCCCGGTTGCCCGCAACGGCACGGGACAGGTCGACGGCCGCCGGGGCGAGGTGGAGCACGCGGTGCTCATCGGCAAGCTGGTGGCGGACTTCATCCGCCGGGGCGCGGGGTCCGCGCCGCGCGCCTAACCGTCGGCGTTCAACTCGCCGGGATGCGAGAAACGCCAGGCCGGTCCCGGGTCGCTGATCGTGCGGTCGAGCACGAGCGGCACGCTGACGGTCTTGTCGCCGACCAGGAACTCGACGGCGCCGACGGTGTCCTTTTTGCCGCCGAGGGTGAGCGCGCGAGCGGTCGCGGCGCCGGATATCGGCGTGTCCGACCAGACCAGGGCGGATGCCGCCCGGGAGGCGACGGCGCTGCTCTCCTGGCCCCAGGCGGTGGCGTAGGTGCCGTAGGCCGTGCCCTTCTCGGTCAGCGTGACCTCACGGAACCCGGCCTTCGCGGTGGTGATCAGGTCGGCGACGGCCCGGTTCACGTCTGTGTGGTTGGCGCCGCCGAGCACGACGCCGACCAGGGTCACCGTGCGGCCGCCGACCTTCAGGTCGGTGGAGAAGAGCAGGCAGGCGCCGGCCTCGTCGGTCGTGCCCGTCTTGATCCCGTCGACACCGAAGCGGCCGAGCAGTTTGTTCGTGTTCTTGACGGCGCCGATGACGGGGAGTTTTGCGCTCGGCTCTGCCACGATCCCGGCCAGCGCCGGGTGGGCGACGGCCAGCTTGCCGATCTTGACGAGGTCGGCCGGGGTGCTCCGGCTGGACGTCGACAGGCCGCTCGTGTCGGCCACCGCCGTGTCGTCCAGGCCGTTCTTCGCCAGCCAGTCCTGTGCGGCGGCCAGGTAGGCGTCGAGGGAGCCGTAGGCCCAGACGGCGAGGGAGAGGGCGTAGTTGTTGGCCGACGGCAGCATCGTGGCCTCGAGGGCCTGGCGCTCGCTGAGGACCATGCCGGCAACGACTGGGGCGACCGAGCCGTTCTCGGCCATGACGTCATAGTAGATCTCCACGTCGGCGTCGGTGAAGGTGATGTCCGGGCCGGGCTCGTTGCCGGTGAGCGGCTTGGCGTCGAGCACGACGAGCGCGGTCACGGTCTTCGTGACGCTGGCGATCGGCATGGATTCCGTGGCGCCGGAGGATCCCAGGACCCCGGGGAAGCCGACGGCTCCGAAGGCGCTCGAACCGAAGCCGGGCCAGTCGGGCTGCGCGGCGGCCTGGGTCAGCGCGGCGGGCTGGGTGAGCGCGGCGGCTTCCTCGGGCACGGGGGCAAACCCGGTGGTGGCGAGGTACCCGACAAGCGTCAGGACAACGGCCAGAGCGCCGAAGAAGGCGATCCGGCGCCGGCGGAAGATCTGGCGTCGGGTCAGCGGCATTATGCGATTCTATCGTTCGCCGCCTGCTACCCGCGCAGCGCCCACAGGGCAACGGCGCTGGCGGAGGCGACATTGAGCGAATCCACCCCGTGCAGCATCGGGATCGTGACGACGGTGTCCGCCGCGGCGAGGGCCCTGGTGCTCAGCCCGTCGCCCTCGGTGCCGAGGATGAGGGCGAGGCGCTCCGGCGGCGCGGCAGCGAAGCGGTCGAGGGTCACGGCGTCGTCGGCCAGCGCCAGCGCGGCGAGGTGGAATCCCGCGTTCCGGAGCAGCGGCGCGGCCTCGTCCCATTCCGGCAGCCGGGTCCACGGCACCTGGAGCACGGTGCCCATGCTGACCCGCACGCTCCGGCGGTAGAGCGGGTCGGCGCAGCGCGGCGTGATCAGCACGGCGTCGGCGCCGAGCCCCGCGACGGCCCGGAAGATGGCTCCCACGTTCGTGTGGTCGACGATGTCCTCGAGGATCACGATGCGCCGGGCATCCCGGATCAGCTCGGCCGCCGGGGCAAGCGCGGGCCGGTGCATGGCGGCCAGGGCGCCCCGGTGCAGGTTGTACCCGGTCAGCTTCTCCAGCAGGTACGGCGCGCCGACGTAGACGGGCACATCGGGCCAGTCGGCCAGGAGCGGAGCCACGTCGGGCAGCCACTGTTCCTGCACGAGCAGGGAGCGCGGACGGTGGCCGGCGGCGAGGGCGCGGGTGATGACCTTGCTCGACTCGGCGATGTACAGTCCGCCGGCCGGTTCGGAGACCCGGCGCAGCGCGACATCCGTCAGCCGTGAGTAGTCGGCCAGGCCGGGCAGGTCGAGGTCTGCAATGGGAACGATCCGCACGGTACTGCCTTCTGTTCGAGGTGGTGTCCCATCCAGACTGCCAGCTTCGCGTAACAAAGTCGTAAAGCGGCGAGTTTAGACTCGGTACAGGCGAGGATGGAGCACCATGAGCATCGAGACCCTGCAGGCCGCGGCTGTGGCCGAGGAGGCGCTCGACGCCGTGTCCGAGATCCTGCGCGGGCGCCTCGTGGCGGTGCTCACTGGCGCCGGCCTGAGCACGGATTCCGGCATCCCCGACTACCGCGGGAACGGCGCCCCGAAACGCTCCCCGATGACCTTCCAGACCTTTGTCGGCGATGAGCGGGCGCGGAAGCGCTACTGGGCCGGCAGTCACCTGGGCTGGCGACGCTTCCGGGCCGCCGAACCGAACCTGGGCCACCGCTCGCTCGTGCGGCTCGAGGCGAGCGGCATCATCTCGGGCGTCATCACCCAGAACGTCGACGGCCTGCACACCCGGGCGGGGTCGCGCCATGTCGTGGACCTGCACGGATCGATGGACCGGGTCGTCTGCCTGTCCTGCGGCCAGGCGTTCGGACGCGACAGCGTCGCGGCACGGCTCGAAGCGGCCAACCCCGAGCTCGGCTCGCCCGAGGCCGTCCGCATCAATCCGGACGGCGACGCGGAGGTGTCGGACATCGACGGATTCTCCGTCCCGGCCTGCACCGTGTGCGGCGGGATGCTGAAACCGAACGTGGTGTTCTTCGGCGAACTCGTGCCCACCGAGAGGTTCACCGAGGCCTCCGCTCTCGTGCAAGCCGCCGACGCGCTCATCGTGGCGGGCTCGTCCCTGGCCGTGAATTCGGGCATCCGGCTGCTCGAGCAGGCGAGGCGACGCAGGCTTCCGATCGTGGTGATCAATCGCGGCGTCACCAAGGGCGACGGCCGCGCGCTGGTTAAGCTGGAGGCGGGAACCTCGGAGGCGCTCGCCGGGCTGGCGGCCCGTCTCGCCTGACTAAGGGCCCGACCGTGACCAACGACATCAAGGACGGCATCCTGACCATGACCCGGATTTCGATCGTGCGCCACGGCCAGACCGAGTGGAACCTGCACCGGCGCATCCAGGGCAGCACGGATATCCCGCTCAACTCGGCCGGACGCGCCCAGGCCGCCGAGGCGGGCATCCTTCTGCGGGAGAGGCGCTGGGACGTGGTTGTGGCCAGCCCCCTGATGCGGGCGCACGAGACCGCTCGCATCATCGCCGGTGAACTCGACCTGCCGAGCCCGGAGATCGTTGCCGAGCTCACGGAGCGCCACCACGGAGAGATCGAAGGGCTCACCTTCACCGAGCGCCAGGCGCGGTTCCCCGACGGCGTGCTCGTTCCGGGCCTCGAGTCGCGCCAGGACGTGCTGGACCGGGTGCTGCCCTCGCTGGCCCGGGTCGCGGCGACCCACGCCGGCAAATCGGTGCTCGCGGTCAGCCACGGCGGCATCATCGGCACGCTGATCCGCCACACAACGGGCGGGGAGCGCCCCCGGCACGACGAACTGATTGCCAACGGCTCTGTGCACGACTTCGTCTGGGAGGACGGCGAACTCGTGCTCGTCCACTTCGACGCCTCGGTTCGCTCGCCGGGCGAGATCTTCCCCGTTATCCGCTGACCGCAGCCGGACGCGCCGCTAGGACGTGCGGGGCTGCGTGTCCTCGAGCACCTCGAGCAGCTTCCGGGCCGACTCCCGCCAGGTGAACCTGGCCGCCTGGCGGCTCGACTCCTTCGACCTGGCCGCCCACTCCCCCGGACGTTCCAGCTGCGCCAGGGCATCCATCAGCGCGTCGGCGCTGTTCGGGTCGAAGTAGAGCGCCGCGTCACCGCCGATTTCCCGGAAGATCGGGATGTCGCTGACGACGACCGGGATGCCGAGGCTCATGGCCTCGACCAGTGGGATGCCGAAGCCCTCGTCGAGCGAGGCCGTGACGAGCGCGGTGGCGGAGCGGAGCACCGAGAAGTACTCCTCGTCGCTCGCGCCGTCGTGGAAGACGAGTGTCGCCTGCGGGGCAAGCCCGGACAGCCGGGCACGCTCGGCCGGGCTCACCCGGCTCATCAGGTGCAGCTCGTGCCCGGGCAGGCCCGCGACGGCACGCACGAGCGTGTCGACGTTCTTGTACGGCATGAACGAACCCATGTAGACGAGGCGCGCGCTCTCCGGGGCGCTGCGGTCGACGGGCGGCCCGGGAACGGCATCCGCGGCATTGTGGATCACGGTCACCGGCCGGTCGGTCAGCCGGTGTTCGGCGATGAGGGCCCTGGTCGTCTCCGAGACGGTGACCACGCCGTCGGCTCGGTTGAGCAGCATCCGCTGCGGCCACCAGGACAGGTGGTACAGCCGCCAGAGCAGCCGGATCGGCCACGTGAAGTCACGCGGCGGGGTGCGGTTGCGGTAGTAGATCAGGTCGTGCACGGTGAGCAGCAGGCGGTATTTGCGGCCCCACGAGCCCATTGTCTGCATGGGGCTGAACACGACGTCGGGGCGGAGACCGTTGACCGTGAGCGCGACGAACGGCTCTCGGATGCTGGTCGGCGAGCTGACGAGTTGCCAGGGCAGGTCAGGCAGCATGGCCAGCTGGCGATGGTCGCTGATCAGCATCGTGACCGGGTGCAGCCTGCCGAGTTCGGTGACGAGGCCCGCGGTGTAACGGCTGACACCGTCGTGACGGTCCAGGCGGGTGTAGCGGCAGTCGAACGCGATCCTCATGCGGGCCTCGCCTCGAACAGGAAGCCGCGCAGTTCGTCGGCGGCGTTGACGGGCATTTCGTAGTGGATGAGATGACCGACGTTCGGGATGACGTGGAGGGCTGCATCCGGGAACAGCTTCTGCAGCCGGTGCTGGGCCGCGACGGGGGTGATGTCGTCCTTCTCGGCCGCGATGAGCAGGGTGCGCTCCGGGATCTTCGACGCGAATTCGCTCACGTCGCTGCTCACCGAGGCCGTGAAGGCCTCCAGCACGACCCTGCGGTCGGCGAACGCCGAGAAGTACCGGTCGTGCTGGTCGTGGATCCAGCGGCGCAGTTCGCGGTCCTGCGTCTTGGCCATGGTCACGCTCATCACCCGCACGATCACGCGATTGCGCAGCAGGGCGAAACCGAGCCGCTCAGGCAGCCTGGCGGCGGCCCAGTAGTAGAAGACCGCCAGCCGGGTCAGGATGCCGCGAGGCCCGGACAGCGCCGGGGAGGCGATCGGGTTCACCAGGACGACGTCGTCGGCGGGCAAGCCGTCGGCCAGGGCGGCGGCCGCGACGATGGAACCGAAGGAGTGGCCGAGGATCACGACCCGGCCGGTCGGCGCCAGGGCGGCCAGGAAGTCCCGGAGCCACCGTGAGTAACCGGCGATGTCGTGTCGCAGGCCGTGCAGGGGCTCGGACTCGCCGAATCCGGGCAGGTCGGGCGAGATGATCCGGAATCCAGAGAGTTGGGCGACGACGGGCTCGAGGCCGTGGTGGTCGCCGCGGAAACCGTGCACCATCAGAATCGTCGTCGGGGCAGCGGGGTCGCCATACTCCCAGTACCGCGTCTTGCTGCCCAGCACCGACAGCGTGTGGGAGCGCGTGGGAATGCGAGCCAGGGATTCGTCGTAGGGCGAAGGAACGATCATCAGCCCAAGTTTAGGCGGGAGTGTGGCGCCGAACTGGACAGATGCCGTGTCGCTCAACCTAGACTCGTGACGTCCCCCTGCACCCCACGACTCCCCCCGCACATCAAGACGGCCACACAGCCCCTGACGCGGGCCGGAAGGAACTCCGTGAGCTTCACCGCACCGATCCAGCTTCCCGGACTCACCCTCGACCCACGTTGGTACCGGCGTTCGGTCTTCTACGAGGTCATGGTCCGCTCATTCGTGGACAGCAACGCCGACGGGGCCGGCGACCTGTCCGGACTGATCTCGAAGCTGGACTACCTGCAGTGGCTGGGCATCGACGCCCTGTGGATCCCGCCGTTCTTCACCTCGCCCCTCAAAGACGGCGGCTACGACGTCGCCGACTACCGCTCGATCCTGCCGGAGTTCGGCACGCTGGACGAGTTCAAGGAGCTCGTCACCAAGGCGCACGAGCGCAACATGCGGATCATCATCGACCTCCCGCTGAACCACACCTCGGACCAGCACGACTGGTTCCAGCAGTCCCGGGAGCACCCGGACGGCCCCTACGGTGACTTCTACGTCTGGAGCGACACCGACGAGAAGTACCCGAACATCCGGATCATCTTCACCGATACGGAGGAGTCGAACTGGGCGTTCGACCCGGTGCGCCGCCAGTTCTTCTTCCATCGTTTCTTCTCGCACCAGCCGGACCTCAACTTCGACAACCCCGCCGTGCACGACGCGATCTTCGATGTGGTGCGGTTCTGGCTCGACCTGGGTGTCGACGGATTCCGCCTCGACGCGATCCCCTACCTCTACGAGTCGGAGGACGGCAACGGCGAGGGCGAGCCGCCCACGCACGAGTTCATCAAGCGGCTGCGGGCCGTTGTCGACCGCGACTATCCCGGCCGCATCATGATCGCCGAGGCGAACCAGTGGCCGCGCGAGGTTGCGGCGTTCTTCGGCACCGAGGAAGAGCCGGAGTGCCACATGGCGTTCGACTTCCCGGTCATGCCCCGCATCTTCTATTCCCTGCGCTCGCAGCAGGCGGACGAGCTCGTGCGGGTGCTCTCCGAGACGACGGACATCCCGGACGGCGCCGGCTGGGGGGTGTTCCTGCGCAACCACGACGAGCTCACCCTCGAAATGGTGAGTGAGGAATACCGCCAGGCCATGTACGGCTGGTACGCCTACGACCCCAGGATGCGCGCGAACATCGGTATCCGCCGCCGGCTCGCTCCCCTGCTCGACAACTCGCGGGCCGAACTGGAGCTGGCCCACGCCCTGCTTTTCGCCCTGCCCGGCAGCCCGTTCCTGTACTACGGCGACGAGATCGGGATGGGCGACAACATCTGGCTGCCCGACCGGGACAGTTCGCGCACGCCCATGCAGTGGACCCCGGACCGCAATGCCGGCTTCTCCGACGCCGACCCGGGCAAGCTGTACCTGCCCGTCGTCCAGTCGCTCGTGTACAACTTCACCCAGACCAACGTCGAGTCCCACCTGGCCCAGTCCAATTCGCTGCTGCACTGGATCCGCAACGTCATCCACGTGCGGAAGGCGCACCCGACGTTCGGCCTCGGCGCGATCCGGGTGCTCTCCACCAACCACGAGTCCGTGCTGGCCTTCACCCGCGAATACGAGGGCTCGGGCACGCGGATGGGCGACCAGGCCGAGACGGTCCTCTGCGTCTTCAGCTTCGCTCACAACCCGGTGTCCTTCAAGATCGACGACGCCGACCTGGCCGGCACCCGGCTCTACGACATCTTCGGCGGTTCGGTCTTCCCGAGCTTCGACGACGACGGATCCCTGACCCTGACGCTCGGCGCCCAGAGCTTCTACTGGTTGCACTGCGGGTAGCGGCCGCAACGGTGACGTTCGAGGAGTGGCTGGCCGGGCATTGACGGTGGTCGGCCCTAGGCTTGCCCCATGAGCAACTGGAGCGACAGCCTGGCCGTGTTCGACCTCGAGACCACCGGCATCGACGTGGAGACGAGCCGGATCGTTTCGGCGACCGTGGCCGTGCTCGACGCCGACGGCGTCGTCCTGGAACGACTGGACTGGCTCCTGGACCCGGGAGTGGAGATCCCGCTTCAGGCGACGAACGTGCACGGCATCACGACCGCGCACGCCGCCCGGAACGGGCAGGATGCCGCCGGAGGCGTCGCAGAGATCGTCGCGGCGCTCCGCGCGCACCTGGCCCGCGGGCTCCCCCTCGTGGCGTACAACGCCCCCTACGACCTCACCCTGCTCAACCGGGAGTCGCTACGCCACGACGTGGCGCCGCTCCTGGCGCCGTCCCCCGTCGTTGACCCGCTGGTCATCGACAAGGCCGTCGATCGCTACCGCAAGGGCAAGCGCACCCTCGAGGTCACGAGCGCGTTCTACGGCGTGCTGCTGGAAGACGCACACGACTCCGGCGCGGATGCGATTGCCGCCGGCCGCGTGGCCCAGGCGATCGCGAAGGCGCACTCGAGCGCGCTGCCGGCCACCGGGCCTGAACTCCATGCGCTGCAGGTGGGCTGGAGCCAGCAGCAGGCCGACAGCTTCCAGGACTACATGCGCCGCGAACGCGACCCGAAGTTCGTCGCCGCCGGCGGCTGGCCGGAGCGCTGACCGGCAGGTCGTTCTTTCCCATCGCGCCGGTCGGCCACCTGGCGGTGGTACAGGTCATCGCCGGCTTCATGCTCCTGACGCTTGCCCTGTCGGAGCGGCCGCTCGACCCGCGGGCACGAAAAAGGGCGACCAGCCGAGGCTGGTCGCCCTTTTCAGAAGCTCGGTCTTATTTGCCGAAGCCCTTGTAACGGGTGTTGAACTTCTCGACGCGTCCGGCCGAGTCCATAATGCGCTGCTTGCCCGTGTAGAACGGGTGCGACTCGGAGGAGATTTCGACGTCGATCACCGGGTAGGTGGTGCCGTCTTCCCACTCGATCGTCTTCGAACTGGAAGTCGTCGAACGGGTAAGGAACGTCGCACCCGACGCGAGGTCGCGGAAGACCACGGGAGCGTACTGGGGGTGAATGTCAGACTTCATAAAGACTTCCTTGTTGCTGTTCGAATGATCACGAATGGTGGAGATGAAAAGTGCCGTCTCGCCGGTGAGGGCGAAAAAATAGCCTGGCCGCAAGGGCCAGCTACCGAGTTTAGCAGAAACGGGCCGCGATGGAGTCCAGCTGGTCAGACCGCGCGCGCCGCATAACGCCCGTGGTTCTCGGTGAGATCAATGGCGAGACCGAACGTCGCGCTCAGTGCCTCGGCGGTGAGCGCCTCGGCGAGCGGGCCGGCGCCCACGATTGCTCCGCCGGCAATCAGCAGCACGTGGGTGAATCCGCGCGGGATCTCTTCGACGTGGTGGGTCACCATGATGATGGCCGGGGCATCCGGGGCGCTGGCGTAGCCGCTGAGCAGGTGCAGCAGCTCCTCGCGAGCACCGAGGTCGAGGCTGGCCGCGGGTTCGTCGAGCAGGAGCATCTCCGGGTCGGTCATCACGGACCGGGCGATCTGTACCCGCTTCTGCTCACCGTCGCTGAGGGTGCCGAACTTGCGTTCGGCCAGGTGGTCGAGCTTCCATTCTGCGAGCACGCGCTGGGCGCGACGCTCGTCAATCGACTCGTACTCTTCGTGCCACCGCCCCGTGACCGAGTATGCGGCGGTCATCACGACGTCGATGACCCGCTCCGTCGCGGGGATCTTGCGGGCCATGGCCGTCGACGCGAAGCCGATCCGGGGGCGAAGCTCGAACAAGTCGGTGCCGCCCAGGGGCTCCTCGAGCACCTCGACCTTGCCGCTCGAGGGGTGCATCATGGCCGCGGCCATCTGCAGCAGCGTGGTCTTGCCGGCGCCGTTCGGGCCCAGGATGACCCAGCGCTGGTCGTCTTCAACACTCCAGTTCACTGAGTCGAGGATGGCAGTGCCACCTCGGACAACGGACACATCGGTGAGCTGAAGAACGTTGACCATGGCTCCATGCTATCCGCCGCGGTGGGGCCTCGGCACCCACCGCGCACCCACCGCGCACCCGCCGGGGGTCCGGCTACAGCAGGGACGCGTAGATCTCCCGGGTGCGGACGGCGATGGTGTCCCAGCTGAACTCCCGCTCCGCCCGGACACGTCCGGCTCGGCCCATTTCCGCCGCGCGTACCGGGTCGCTCAGCACTTCGGTGAGGGTCCTGGCGAGGTCGGCGACGAAGAGATCGGGGTCGAGCGGGGTGCCGGTGCCGTCCGTCGCCTGGTCGATCGGGACCAGCCGGCCCGTCTCTCCGTCGGCCACGACCTCCGGGATGCCGCCGGTGGCGGTGCCCACGACGGGCAGGCCGCAGGCCATCGCTTCGAGGTTGACTATTCCGAGCGGTTCGTAGACGGAGGGGCAGACGAAGACCGTTCCGGCAGTGAGCACGGCCGACAGCTCGTGCTGCGGCAGGAGCCGGTCGATCCAGACCACGCCGGAGCGCTGCTCCTGGAGCGCGCGCACTCCCGCGGTCACCTCCGCCATGATGCCCGGGGTGTCCGGTGCGCCGGCGCAGAGCACAAGCTGCACGTCCTCCGGCAGGGCTGCGGCCGCCCGCAACAGGTAGGGCAGGCCCTTCTGCCGGGTGATGCGCCCCACGAACACGACGGAGGGTCGATCGGGGTCGATGCCGAGCGCCCGAACGGTGTCGTGGTCGGTGGTCGGCTTCCAGCGTTCGAGGTCGATGCCGTTGTAGACGACCTGCACCCGAGACTCGTCGAGGGCCGGGTAGCTGCGGAGGATGTCCCGGCGCATGCCGTCGCTCACGGCGATCACGGCATCCGCTGCTTCGAATGCGGTCTTCTCGATCCAGCTCGACACTCGGTAGCCGCCGCCGAGCTGCTCGGCCTTCCACGGACGGAGCGGCTCCAGGCTGTGCGCCGTGACGACGTGCGGCACGCCGTGGAGGAGCTTGGCGATGTGCCCTGCCCCATTCGCGTACCAGGTGTGGGAGTGCACGAGATCCGCGCCCTGCACGTCCTGGGCCATCCTCAGGTCGACCCCGAGCGTGGCGAGGGTCGCGTTCGCGTCGGCGAGCTCCGCCGGAACTCCGTACGCGTGTGTCGAGGGCGCGTCACGGTCGCCGCCGAAGCAGCGCACCACGACGTCGATGTCGTGACGGAGCGCTCGGACGAGCTCGGCCACGTGCACACCCGCCCCCCCATAGATTTCGGGCGGGTATTCCTTGGTCAGCAGATCGACTCGCATGGAGTAAAACTAGCGCAGCGCCGAGGGTCACACACCACAGTCCGGGTGGTCGAGGCGAGCGGATGCCCCTACTGTGGGAACCATGGAGTCGAAGAAGAAGATCTTTGGAATCGTTCTCGCCGGCGGAGAAGGAAAGCGGCTCATGCCCCTGACCGAGGACCGTGCCAAGCCCGCCGTGCCTTTCGGCGGCCACTACCGCTTGATCGACTTCGCCCTGTCCAACCTGATCAACTCCGGGCTCACCCAGATCGTCGTGTTGACGCAGTACAAGTCGCACAGCCTGGACCGCCACGTCTCGCAGACGTGGCACGTGACCGGCGGCCTGTTCAACTCGTACATCGCCTCGGTTCCCGCCCAGCAGCGCCTCGGCAAGCGGTGGTTCAGCGGATCCGCCGACGCGATCCTGCAGAGCCTCAACCTGATCCACGATGAGAAGCCCGACATCGTCGTCGTCGTCGGAGCCGACCACGTGTACCGGATGGACTTCAGCCAGATGATCGCAGCGCACATCGCATCCGGCGCCCAGGCCACGGTCGCCGCCATCCGCCAGCCGATCGGCCTGGCCGACCAGTTCGGCGTGATCGAGGTCGACGCTGCGAGCCCCGACCGGATCAGGGACTTCCGCGAGAAGCCGAAGGATGCCGTCGGCCTGGCGGACAACCCCGACGAAGTGTTCGCCTCGATGGGCAACTACGTCTTCAACACGGATGCCCTGATCGAAGCGGTGCTGCGCGACGGCGAGAAGACCGACTCGAGCCACGACATGGGCGGGGACATCATCCCCGACTTCGTCTCCCGCGGCGAGGCCGGCGTCTACGACCTCAAGCTCAACGACGTGCCCGGCTCAACCGACCGCGACCGGTACTACTGGCGCGACGTCGGAACGATTGACTCGTTCTTCGAGGCCCACCAGGATCTCATCTCAGCGTTGCCCGTGTTCAACCTGTACAACCAGGCATGGCCGATCTTCAGCCAGCAGCTCAACTCCCCGCCGGCCAAGTTCGTTCGCGATGCGCGCGGCGCACTGGGAACGATGATCGACTCGATCGTGTCGCTCGGCAGCGTCATCTCCGGCGCGCACATCGAACGCAGCGTCCTGGGGCCGTGGGCCGCCGTCGATTCCGGCGCCGAGGTGGTCGATTCGATCGTCTTCGAACGCACGCAGATCAAGCCGGGCGCGACCGTTCGCCGGGCGATCCTCGACAAGGAAGTGATCGTCGAGGCGGGAGCCAGCGTCGGCGTCGACCGCGACCGGGACCTGGCCCGCGGCTTCAGCGTGACCAACTCGGGAATCACCGTCGTCGGCAAGGGCGTGCACGTTCACCCGTGACAACAAGGTTCCTGGTCGTTCTCGACGCCGACTCCACCCTGATCGAAGACGAAGTCATCGAGCTGCTGGCGGATGCCGCGGGCTCGCGCCCCGAAGTTCAGGCGGTCACCGAGCGCGCCATGCGTGGGGAGCTCGACTTCGCCGAAAGCCTGATCGCGCGGGTGAAAACCCTCGCGGGGCTGCCGACCAGCGTCTTCGCGGACGTCGGCCGGCTCATCCGCCCGACCCCGGGCGTGCACGAACTGATCGCCGGCCTGCATGCGCACGGCAGCCGCGTCGGCGTGGTCTCGGGCGGGTTCCACGAACTGCTCGACCCGCTGGCCGGCCTGCTCGGCCTGGACCACTGGCGTGCTAACCGGCTGGAGGTGGCGGACGGCCGGCTCACCGGCGGCCTCGTCGGCCCGATCATCGACGCCGAGGCGAAGGCCGCTGCCCTGCGGGAGTGGGCTGCCGCCGACGGCATCGCGCTCTCCCGCACGGTCGCGGTGGGCGACGGTGCCAACGACCTGCGGATGATGGACCCGGCCGGGCTGTCCATCGCCTTCAACGCGAAGCCGCTGGTGAAGGCCGGGGCCGACGTCGTGATCGATGTATGCGACCTCAGCCAGGTGCTCCCCCTGCTCGGCCTGCGCGGCTGAGCCTCGCCCACCCGCGGTGGGTCAGTGGCCCATTCCGAGGCCGCCGTCGACGGGGATGACCGCTCCGGAGATGTAGGAGGAGTCGTCGCCGGCGAGCCAGGTGACGACGCGAGCCACCTCGGTCGGGGTCGCGAACCGGCCGGCGGGGATGTTGCGCTTGTATTCGGCCTGCTGCGCCTCGGGAAGTTCGGCGGTCATGTCCGTCTCGATGAATCCGGGGGCGACGACGTTGGCGGTGATGCCGCGGGCGCCCAGCTCACGGGTGACCGACCGGGCCAGGCCGATCAGCCCGCTCTTGGACGCCGCGTAGTTGACCTGCCCGGCCGACCCGTAGAGGCCGACGACGCTGGAAATGAGCACGATCCGGCCGAAGCGGGCCTTGAGCATGCCCTTCGAGGCGCGCTTGACCACGCGGAAGGCGCCGCTGAGGTTGGTGTCGATGACCGAGGTGAAGTCGTCATCGGACATGCGCATGAGGAGCGTGTCCCTGGTGATGCCGGCGTTGGCGACGACAACTTCCACCGGGCCGAGCGCGGCTTCGATTTCGCGGAAGGCGGTGTCGATCGACGCGGAGTCGGTCACGTCGGCGCGCACGGTGAGGGTGCCGTCGGGTCCCGTGCCCGAGCGGGCGGTCACGGCCACGCGGTGGCCCTGAGCGACGAATTCCTCGGCGATGGCGAAACCGATCCCGCGGTTTCCTCCGGTGACCAGTACAGTTCGAGCCGTCGTCATGCGGTGATCCAATCTCCTGCCGGGCGAATGAAGAGGCGACCGGGGGGTTTCAGCTTAGAGCGTCAGCGCCTTCGCCCAACGAGACGTAGGCTGGAAAGGGCAGAACGTCCTCTGGCCGGAAGCGATGACATCCATGAAACAGCAGTCGATCACCTCACTGCCCCTCTCCCCTGAGGAAGAGCGGCGAAGCCGCATGGTCAAGTACTCGATCACCATGGGCATCCGGATCGTCTGCATCGTCCTGATGTTCTTCGTGCAGGGCTGGTGGCTGCTGGTCTGCGCCGTCGGCGCGATCGTGCTGCCGTACATCGCCGTTGTCATTGCCAACGTCCACGCCGATCCGCGGGGCTCACAGGTGCTGCGCCCGGGCGGAGTCGAGGTCTTCACACGCGACCGCCCCGAGGACGGCAAATGATCGGGTTCGGCACGCCCCCTGAACAGACCAGCTGTTCCCGGGCCGGATGCCGGACCGGGGCGACCTGGCGCCTGGACTGGCGCAACCCCCGCATCCACGCCGCCGGCCGGGTCAAGACCTGGCTCGCCTGCGACGAGCACGTCGACTACCTGCGCGAGTTCCTGGCCGCGCGTGACTTTCCGCTCACGGTCGAGCCGTTGACCGCCGACCCGTTGGCTGCCGACCCGTTGACTGTCGAAGCGCCGGCCGTCGCCCGGCAGCCGGAGGCGGGTGCGGAGTGAGCGGCTGGTCCTTCCTGCTCAGCCGGCGCTGGGCGGGCTATCTCGCCCTGACGATCGTTTTCGCTCTCGTGTCGAGCGGGCTGGGTGTCTGGCAGTTCGCGCGCCGGGCCGAGGCGCTCACCGAGATCTCCAAGATCGATGCGAACTACGATGCCTCGCCCGTGCCCCTGGCCGATGCGTTGCCGGACCTCGACTCGTTCGCGGAGACGCAGAAATGGCTCCCGGTGACCGTCACGGGCACCTATCTCGTCGAAGACCAGCTGCTCGTGCGCAACCGTCCACTGAACATCAACCCGGGATTCGAGGTGCTCACGCCGCTCCGGCAGGACGATGGGACCGTCTTCGTCGTCAACCGCGGCTGGCTGCCGACCGGGCAGAACCAGGATGCCCCCGACGCCGTGCCCGAGCCTCCCGTCGGCCAGGTCACGGTCGTCGCCCGGCTCAAGGCCGGCGAGCCGACCCTGACCGGGCGCACGGCCAGCGGCGACCAGATCGCCACGATCAACCTCGACGACGTCGCGGAGCGGCTGGACGCGCCCACGTACACTGGCGCCTACGGGCTGCTGGACACCGAGGACCCACCCGCCGCCGAGCGCCCGACCGCGGTGGTGCGCCCGATCCGGGACGAGGGTCCGCACCTGTCCTACGCCCTGCAGTGGTTCGTCTTCGCCCTGCTCGGATTCCTCGGTCTGGGCTGGGCCGCCCGCCAGGAGTTCCGCACGGTCAACATCGACGACCCGGCCGAGCGGGAACGCGCGAAGACACGCGCCCGTCGCGAGGCAGCGAAGCCGCGCGGCGACGGGGAGATCGAGGATGCCCTCCTCGACGGCACGCACTCACCGCTCTGACCTGGGCTGAACCCGCCTGACCGCCCATCCGAGGGTGATCAGGCGAGCGGGATCAGGCGAGGGTGATCAGGTCCAGGTAGTCCTTGTTCCAGTGGTCCTCGACACCGTCGGGCATGATCAACACCCGCTCGGGGTTGAGAGACTCGACAGCGCCCTCGTCGTGGCTGACCAGGACCACAGCGCCGGCGTAGTTGGCCAGCGCGTCCAGGATCTCGGCGCGGCTGGCCGGGTCCAGGTTGTTCGTGGGCTCGTCGAGGAGCAGCACGTTGGCGCCGGAGACGACGATCATGGCCAGCGCGAGCCGGGTCTTCTCGCCGCCGGAGAGAACCCCGGCCGCCTTGTGCGAGTCGTCGCCGGTGAACAGGAAGGAGCCGAGCACCTTGCGGGCTTCCATCTCGGTGATGCTGGGCGAGGAGGAAACCATGTTCTCGAGCACGCTGCGCTTGATGTCGATGGTCTCGTGTTCCTGGGCGTAGTAGCCGATCCGCAGGCCGTGGCCGGGTTCGATCTGACCGGTGTCGGGCTTGTCGACGCCGGCGAGCATGCGCAGCAGGGTCGTCTTGCCGGCGCCGTTGAGGCCGAGGATGACGACCTTCGACCCGCGGTCGATGGCCAGGTCGACGGCGGCGAAGATCTCCAGGGAGCCGTAGCTCTTGGACAGGTTCGTCGCCATCAGCGGGGTGCGACCGCACGGCGCGGGCTCCGGAAAGCGCAGCTTGGCGACCCGGTCGACGGCGCGCACGGCATCGAGGCCGGAGAGCAGCTTCTCGGCGCGGGCCACCATCTGGTGGGCGGATGCCGCCTTGCTGGCCTTGGCCCCGAATTTGGCGGCCTGCATTTGCAGCGTCGACGCCTTCTTCTCGGCGTTGGCGCGTTCCTTCTTGCGGCGCTCGGCGTCGGCCTCGCGCTGACGCTGGTAATTCTTCCAGTTCATGTTGTAGATGTCGATCGCCATGCGGTTGGCGTCAAGGTAGAAGACCCGGTTGACCGTGTCGCCGACGAGTTCGATGTCGTGGCTGATGATGATGCATCCGCCGCGGTAGTTCTTCACGAACTCGCGCAGCCAGACGACGGAATCGGCGTCGAGGTGGTTGGTGGGCTCGTCGAGGATCATCGTCTCGGCCGCGGAGAAGAGGATGCGCGCGAGCTCGATCCGGCGGCGCTGGCCTCCGGAGAGCGTCTTGAGTTGCTGGTCGAGGATGCGGTCGGGCAGGTTCAGGTTGCTGGCGATCGACGCGGCCTCTGCCTCGGCGGCGTAGCCGCCGAGGGCGTTGAACTGGTCGGTCAGGGTGCCGTAGGTGCGCATGGCCGCGGCGCTGACCTTCTCGTCATCGCTGGCCATGTCGAGGCTCGACTGGAGCATGCCGAGGGAGATGGTGCCGAGCCCGCGGGCGTCGAGGATGCGGGTGCGGGCGAGCATCTCCGGGTCGCCGGAGCGCGGGTCCTGCGGGAGGTAGCCGATCTCGCCGGAGCGTTCGATCTGCCCCTTCGTGGGCAGGGTCTCCCCCGCCAGGGTCTTGGTCAGCGTGGTCTTGCCGGCACCGTTTCGACCGACGAGGCCGATCTTGTCTCCGTTGGAAACGCGGAAGCTGACGTCCTCCATGAGCACGCGCGCCCCCACACGGATCTCGAGATCTTGCACGTTGAGCACAGCAATAGTCCGTTCAGAGGGGGGTAAAAAGTCGCCGGCCCAGTCGGGCCAACTATCCAGTATATTTGCTTGCCGCGTCCGCCTCGTACCCGACAGCTACGACAGGGTGGCTTTGAGGGTCTTTCCGAGCCATTCCCGGTAGGCCGAGGCCGACCAGCCGAGGTCGGTCACGAAGGACTCGTACACCTGCGGGTGGCCGAGGGCCCAGATCGCCGCGGCGGCCTCGTGGTCGCTCAGCCCGGCCCGTAGCCCGCGCCGGGCCCGGAGGGCCGACGCGGCCTCACCGTAATGGTGCAGCCGGCCGGCGGCGCGCCGGAGTTCGAGTTTCGCGACCTCCGGATCAACGGCGGTGGCCTGGCCGATCACGCGGAAGACGCCCGACTTTCGCGCATGCAACTCGGTGAACCAGTCCGCGAGAATCCGGATGATCTCCGGTGCGCTCACGGCGGCGGCCACCCGCCGGCGCATCACATCGGGGAGAAGGGCAGGGGCGTCCGGTCCGGCGGCGGCGAGATCGAGCACCGCGGAGAGCACCTCGGCCTTGTTGCCGATCGAGTTGTAGATCGTCTGGACCGCGACGCCGGCCTCGTCGGCGATCGCGCCGATCGAGGTGGCGACATAGCCGCGCTCGAGCATCAATCGGTGCGCGGCCAGGGTGATCGCCGCTCGAGTGGCCGTGGCCTGCACGGATCGGCGGATTTGCGCGGGAGTCGACGGTGCTGGCATGACACTTAGAGTACCGTTCTACTAGGTGTAAACCCATTCCACTCGGCGCCTCAGCCGCGACGGTGGCCGATCCAGGACGCAGAACGGCCCCGATGCGCGAACGCATCGGGGCCGTGAGGAACGGCGGGCGGGTGACGCCGGGCTAGACCGAGAAGCCGAGGGCGCGCATCATGTCGCGACCGTCGTCGGTGATCTTTTCGGGACCCCACGGCGGCATCCAGACCCAGTTGATCCGGAACTGGTCGACGACGCCGTCCAGGGCCTCGGCGGTCTGTTCCTCGAGCACGTCGGTCAGCGGGCAGCCGGCCGAGGTCAGGGTCATGTGGATGATGAGTGCGTCGTTCTCGTCATCCCAGCCGAGGTCGTAGATCAGCCCGAGGTCGACGACATTGATGCCGAGCTCCGGGTCCATGACGTCTTTGAGCGCCTCTTCGATTTCATCGAAGCGCGCAGGACTCAATGTGGAAGACATGCCCCTAGTTTACGTTCGTGTCGACGAGATAGCGATCGTAGCCCTCGTCTTCGAGGCGGTCGGCCAGCTCGGGACCGCCCTGCTCGGCGATGCGGCCGTTCACGAACACATGCACGAAGTCCGGCTTGATGTAGCGCAGGATCCGCGTGTAGTGGGTGATCAGCAGGATGCCCAGGCCGGTGTTCTCCTTGGCCCGGTTCACGCCCTCCGACACGATCTTGAGCGCGTCGACGTCGAGTCCGGAGTCGGTCTCGTCGAGCACGGCGAACTTGGGCCTCAGCAGTTCGAGCTGCAGGATTTCGTTGCGCTTCTTCTCGCCGCCCGAGAAGCCCTCGTTGACGTTGCGCTCGGCGAAGCTCTTGTCCATCCGCAGCCGGCTCATCGACTCGCGGACATCCTTGATCCAGGTGCGGATGGGCGGCGCCGTCCCGTCGATCGCCGTCTTGGCGGTGCGGAGGAAGTTCGTGACCGACACCCCGGGGATCTCGACGGGATACTGCATCGCGAGGAAGAGGCCGGCGCGGGCGCGGGTGTCGACGGTCATGGCGAGGACGTCTTCGCCGTCGAGCTGGATCGTGCCGCTCTCCACGTGATACTTCGGGTGGCCGGCGATCGTGTAGGCCAGGGTGGACTTGCCCGAGCCGTTGGGGCCCATGATCGCGTGGATCTCGCCCTCGTTGATGGTCAGGTTGACGCCCCGCAGGATCTGCGTGGTGCCCTGGTCGGTCTCGACGCTGACGTGCAGGTCTTTTATCTCAAGTACAGACATGAATTCTCTTTCGTTTTCCGGCGTTGCCGCCGGCAAGTCGGGGTGGCTAGACGGCCAGGATGACGGCGGGGTCGATGAAGACGAAACCGTCAACGAGTTCGACCTTGTAGACGGGAACCGGGTCGTAGGCCGGGAGGGTGAGCGCCTTGCCTGTCTTCAGGGAAAACAGGGAGCCGTGCGCCCAGCACTCGATGGATTCTCCCTCGACGAAACCTTCCGAGAGGGAAATGTCGCCGTGGGTGCAGGTGTCGCCGATCGCGAACACCGAGCCGGCAGAGTCGCGAACGACGGCGATGGGGATGCCGTCGATGTCGACCTTGACGGCCTGGTTCGGTTCGAGGTCGTCGAAGGCGCAGATCTGGGTGGACGCCATGATCAGTTCCCCTCCGAGACGGCCAGCTCGGCCTCGATGGCCGCGTGCAGCCGATCCTCGAGCGGTTTGGATCCGAGCTTCTGCACGATTTCGCTGAGGAAGCCGCGCACCACGAGCCGGCGGGCTTCGTCCTCGGTGATGCCGCGCGACTGCAGGTAGAACAACTGCTCGTCGTCGAAGCGTCCGGTGGCGCTGGCGTGACCGGCACCCAGGATGTCGCCGGTTTCGATCTCGAGGTTCGGCACGGAGTCGGCACGAGTACCCTCGCTCAGCACGAGGTTGCGGTTCTGCTCGTAGCTGTCGGTTCCGCTGGCGCCCGGGCCGATGAGCACGTCGCCGATCCACACGGTGCGCGCGGCCTTGCCCTGCAGTGCGCCCTTGTAGGTCACCCGGCTCCGGGTGTGCGGCGCGATGTGGTCGACGTAGACCTGCTGCTCGAGGTGCTGGCCGGCGTCGGCGAAGTACAGGCCCAGGAGCTCGGTGTCCGAGCCGGATCCGGCCAGGTGCACGGCCGGGTTGACCCGCACGATGCTTCCGCCGAGCGAGACCACGATGTGCTTGAGGCGCGCGTCGCGTCCGATGGTCGCGAAGTGGCTGGCCAGCTGGACCGCGTCGGCGTTCCACTCCTGCACGGTGATGACGGTGAGGTTCGCCGAGTCGCCGAGGATGATCTCGACGTTCTCGGTGATCCGGGCGTCGCCGCTGTTTTGCAGGATGACGGTGGCGTGGCTGAACGGCCTGGCCTCGATGATCGTGTGGGCCGCCCGCGGAGCGGAGCCGAGGTTCTCACGGGTGAGCGTGAGAACCTTCTCGTCCTCACCGGTGACGGTGATCGCGAGGGCGCGCTCGAAGCTCGTCCAGGCGTTGGCCGAGGCACGTTCCTCCGGCAAGCCGGCGGTGCCGATCCGGGGGTCGCCGCGATCGACCCAGTCGACGGTCACGCCGGGCGCATCCGTGACGGAGTAGTCGTAGACCGACCCGTCGAGCTCGCCGGCGGTGAGGTCAGTGAACCTGGCAACGGGCGAGAACTTCCAGACCGCCTCGCGGCCGGTGACGGCTGCGAAGTCGGCGACGTTCACACTCTTGAACCGCGCGGAGCGGGTCTGCACCGGCACATAGCCGAACCGGCCGTCCGAGTGTTCCTTGATTCCGTGCTGTTCGGCTGTGGGCATTGCGGGTGAAACGGGATTCAGTTTTGCAGAGGCGACGGACATCTAACCGACGGATCCTTCCATGCCCATTTCAATGAGCTTGTTGAGTTCAAGGGCGTACTCCATCGGGAGTTCCCTGGCGATGGGTTCGATGAAACCGCGCACGATCATGGCCATGGCCTCGTCTTCGGGCATGCCGCGGCTCATCAGGTAGAACAACTGCTCTTCGCTGACCTTGGAGACGGTGGCCTCGTGCCCGAGCTGCACGTCGTCGACGCGGATGTCGATGGCCGGGTAGGTGTCGGAGCGGGACTTCGTGTCGACCAGGAGCGCGTCGCAGCGCACCGTGTTGGCCGAGTGGTGCGCGCGCACGTCGACCTTCACCTCGCCGCGGTAGGCCGAGCGGCCACCGCCGCGGGCGACCGACTTGGACACGATGGAGGACTGCGTGTACGGCGCCATGTGGATCATCTTGGCGCCGGCATCCTGATGCTGGCCGGGGCCGGCGAAGGCGACGGACAGGGTCTCGCCCTTGGCGTGCTCCCCCATCAGGTAGATCGACGGGTACTTCATGGTGACCTTGGAGCCGATGTTGCCGTCGATCCACTCCATGGTGGCGCCGGCGGCCGCTGTGGCACGCTTGGTGACCAGGTTGTAGACGTTGTTCGACCAGTTCTGGATCGTCGTGTAGCGGACGCGGGCGTCCTTCTTCACGATGATCTCCACCACGGCGGAGTGCAGCGAGTCCGAGGTGTAGATGGGCGCGGTGCACCCCTCGATGTAGTGCACGTAACTGCCCTCGTCGGCGATGATCAGCGTGCGCTCGAACTGGCCCATGTTCTCCGTGTTGATCCGGAAGTAGGCCTGCAGCGGGATCTCGACGTGGACGCCGGGCGGAACGTAGACGAACGACCCGCCGGACCAGGCCGCGGTGTTCAGCGCGGCGAACTTGTTGTCGCCGGAGGGAATGACCGTGCCGAAGTACTCCTCGAAGATCTCCGGGTGCTCCTTGAGCGCGGTGTCGGTGTCCATGAAGATGACGCCCTGGGCGGCGAGGTCCTCGTTGATCTGGTGGTAGACCACTTCCGACTCGTACTGGGCGGCGACACCCGAGACGAGGCGTGAGCGCTCGGCCTCCGGGATGCCCAACTTCTCGTAGGTGTTCTTGATGTCGTCGGGCAGGTCTTCCCAGGTCTGGGCCTGCCTCTCCGTGGACCGCACGAAGTACTTGATGTTGTCGAAGTCGATCCCCGAGAGGTCCGCGCCCCAGGTGGGCATGGGCTTGCGTTCGAAGAGCTCCAGCGCCTTGAGGCGTCGCTTCAGCATCCACTCGGGTTCGCTCTTGATGTTCGAGATGTCGGTGACGACTTCAGGCGAAATGCCGCGCCGGGCGGATGCGCCCGCGGCGTCGGAGTCAGCCCATCCGAACTCGTAAGTGCCGATCCCCTCGAGGTCGGGTCGGTCTAGCAGAACGTCAGACATTTTTACCTCTTCTCCCATTCACAACAACCCGGATATCAGTCCGGTCATTCCCGGACACGCCTCCAGAGGAGGCCCTGTCGGGGAATGGGTTGTGTGGACGGCTACGTTGCGTACCTAAGATATTCAAGACCCTCGCCACGCTGCTTTGCCGCTTTACGGGCAACACGAGTGAATCCATGAAACCCTGATTCTACAGCGTTCGGGTGGCATTTCCAGTGACTACCGGCGTTTACACATGAGCCGACAAACCGAAAGCTGACCCACGTGAGCCGAATTTCCGCCTGGCTGCCCACCCGCGTTGACGGGCGCATCCGCTTCTTCGCGTGGCTGAGCCTCGTCACCGAGATCGTGATCGTCGGAACGGGCGGCGCGGTGCGGCTGACCGCATCGGGGCTGGGCTGTCCGACCTGGCCGACCTGCACCGCCCAATCCCTCGTACCGACGCCGGAGATGGGCGTCCACGGCGTGATCGAGTTCGCGAACCGCCTGATGACGGGCGTCGTGGGCCTCGTCGCGATCGCCACCTTCGTGCTGCTGTGGCGCATCCGCCGGGAGCGGCGCGATCTGTTCGTGCTCGCCCTCGTGCTGGCCCTCGGGGTGCTCGTCCAGGCCCTCCTCGGCGGAGTCACCGTGCTCACCGGCCTGAACCCGTTCATCGTCGGCCTGCACTTCATCGTGTCGTTGTTGATGGTGTGTGTCGCGACGGTGCTGGTCTACCGCACGACGACGACGCCCGGACCGCGTCGGCGCGTCGTGCCGACCTGGTTCGCGCGGCTGGCCCACGCCACCAGCGCGGTGGTGGCGATCACGATCGTGGTGGGCGTGGTCACCACCGCATCCGGGCCGCACTCCGGGGACTCCGACGCGGTCCGGTCCGGATTCGACGCCGAGCTGTTCGAGCACCTCCATGCCTGGCCGGCCTACGTCACGCTGCTGCTGACGGTGACGCTGCTCGCGGCGGCGGTCATCCGGGGTCTGCCGGTCGCCGGCTGGGCCGTTGGGCTGCTCGGGATCGAGGCGATGCAGATCATCATCGGGCTGGTCCAGGCCCGGACCGGCCTGCCCCCGGTGCTCGTCGGCAGCCACATGGTGCTGGCCTGCGTCCTCGCCGCGGTGATGACGGCGCTGATCCTGCACCTGAGGGCCCCTGTCGCCGAGACGGATGCCTCCCCGGCGTCGGCCACGGCATCCGCTGCCGGCACCGCGCGCAGCTAACGGTTCCCGCTGGCCCGCGCGCGGCCGGAGCGACGGCGGCTAGAAGGGCAGCAGCGGGTCGACGCCGACGGCGACGAAGAGCAGCGTGAGGTACGCGATCGAGCCGTGGAAGACGCGCATCGGAGAGACGTGCTCGTGCCGGATCGCCAGGTTGTAGAGGCGGTGGGTCTCGTAGATGAACCAGCCGCCGGTCACCAGCGCGACGAAGGCGTAGAGCAGGCCCATGTCCGCGACGGGGATGAGCAGCAGAGAGCAGGCGACCGTCGCCCAGGCGTATAGGATGACCTGCAGGCCGACCTGGGCGCGCCCGCGCACCACGGCGAGCATGGGCACGCCGGCGGCCTGGTAGTCGGCGCGGTACTTCATCGACAGCGGCCAATAGTGCGGCGGGGTCCAGAGGAAGATCACCGCGAACAGGATGAACGGCGGCCACGACAGGTCGCCGGTCACGGCGGCCCAGCCGATCAGCACGGGCATGCAGCCGGCCACGCCGCCCCAGATGATGTTCTGGGCCGTGCGGCGCTTGAGGATGATCGTGTAGAACACGACATAGAGCAGGATGGCCGCCAGCGAGAGCACCGCAGCCAGCCAGTTGGTGAACGCCCAGAGCCAGACGATGGAGGCCGCGCCCAGCACCCAGGCGAGGATGAGCGCCTCACGGTCGCTGACCTCCCCGGTCACCAGCGGCCGATCCTTCGTGCGCTTCATCAGCCGGTCGATGTCACGGTCGAGGTAGCAGTTGAACACGCCGGCCGAACCGGCGCTCAGCGCGCCACCGATCAGCGTCGCCAGCACCAGCCACAGGCTGGGGATGCCGCCGGCCGCCAGGATCATGGTGGGCGCGGTGACGACGAGCAGGAGCTCGATGATCCGAGGCTTGGTCAGGGCGACATATGCCTTCAGGGTGCGGCGGATGGTGCGCGGTCCGCTCTCGCGGCGGGTTTCTACGGCGACGTCCATTGCTCCTCTTACGGTTCTGCTGGCTCGGTCAATTCTAGGCCATGCCGGACGGCCGGGCGGGAGCGTCCGCGCCCCGCCCGGCGGCCGGGGCTGCCGTCATCCCACGACACACGGGAATGCCGCATCCCTATACTGAACATGCCCGCCAGTCACGTCGATTGTCCGCGTGGATCGGCCCCGCCGAACCACACGCGCACGCGTGAGGCCGATGAAGTCCACGGGCGCGCCAACCTCAGCAGGAGCAGGTCCGTGACGACCTGCCCTCGTCGCTTCCAGAAGGGTCCTTTCAAAGTGGCAGCATTGCAGTGGAATTCCATCGACAACACGGCCATCGACACGGCCCGTCTGCTTGCCGCGGACGCCGTGGAGAAGGTCGGCAACGGGCATCCGGGCACCGCCATGAGCCTGGCCCCGGCAGCATACCTCCTGTTCCAGAAGGTCATGCGGCGCGACCCGGCCGACAACGCCTGGCTCGGCCGCGACCGCTTCGTGCTCTCCGCCGGCCACAGCTCGCTCACCCAGTACGTCCAGCTCTACCTGGGCGGTTACGGCCTCGAGCTCGATGACCTCAAGGCGCTCCGCACCTGGGGCTCGAAGACTCCCGGCCACCCGGAATACGGCCACACCGACGGCGTCGAGATCACGACCGGCCCGCTCGGGCAGGGCCTGGCCTCCGCCGTGGGCTTCGCCTACTCCGCGCGGTTCGAGCGCGGCCTGTTCGATCCGGATGCCGCGGACGGCACGAGCCCGTTCGACCACTTCGTCTATGTCATCGCCGGCGACGGCGACCTGCAGGAGGGCCTCACCGCCGAGGCATCCTCGCTCGCCGGCCACCAGCAGCTCGGCAACCTGATCACCATCTACGACAGCAACCAGATCTCGATCGAAGACGACACGAACATCGCGTTCACGGAAGACGTCGCGGCGCGCTACGCCGCCTACAACTGGCACGTGCAGACCGTCGACTGGAAGAAGACCGGTTCGTACGTCGAGGACGTCGCCGAGCTCCACTCCGCGATCGAGGCGGCCCAGGCCGTGACCGACCAGCCGTCGCTGATCATCCTGAAGACGATCATCGGCTGGCCCAGCCCGAAGAAGCAGAACACCGGCAAGATTCACGGATCCGCGCTGGGCGCCGAGGAACTCGCCGGTGTCAAGACGGTGCTGGGATTCAACCCGGACAAGAACTTCGAGGTCGCGGACGACGTGATCGAGCACACCCGCAAGGCCCTCGTCCGCGGTGCGGACCAGCACGCCGAGTGGAACACGCGCTTCGATGCCTGGTCGGCGGCGAACCCCGAACGGAAGCAGCTGCTGGACCGCCTGCTCACCGGCGAACTGCCCGACGGGCTCGACGAGGCGCTCCCGGTCTTCCCGGCCGGCACCGAGGTCTCCACCCGGGCCGCATCCGGCAAGGTGCTCGGCGCCCTCGGCTCGGTCATCCCCGAGCTCTGGGGCGGCTCCGCCGACCTCGCCGAATCGAACAACACCACGATCGAGGGCGCCGCGTCGTTCGTTCCGAGCGAGCACAGCACCGGCGCGTGGACCGGCAACAAGTACGGCCGCGTGCTGCACTTCGGCATTCGCGAGCACGCGATGGCCGCCATCCTGAACGGCATCGTGTTGCACGGCAACACTCGCCCGTTCGGCGGGACCTTCCTGATCTTCAGCGACTACATGCGCCCGGCGATCCGCCTCGCGGCGCTGATGAAGGCGCCGTCGATCTTCGTCTGGACGCACGACTCCGTCGCTCTCGGTGAAGACGGCCCCACCCACCAGCCGATTGAGCAGCTCGCGACGCTCCGCGCCATTCCGGGCCTCGACGTCGTGCGTCCGGGCGACGCCAACGAGGTGAGCTGGGCCTGGAAGACGATCCTCGAACGTCGAGGCGGTCCGGCCGGCATCGTGCTGACCCGCCAGAACATCCCCGTGTTCGAGCGCGGCGACGGCGACGCATCCGGAGACACCTTCGCGTCGGCCGCGAACGTGGTCCGGGGCGCCTACGTCCTGGCCGAGGCCCCCGGCGGCACCCCCGACGTGATCCTGATCGGGACCGGCTCGGAGGTGCAGCTGGCCGTCAACGCCCGCGAGGCGCTCAAGGCCGACGGCATCAACGCCCGGGTCGTGTCGGCGCCCAGCCTCGAATGGTTCGAGGAGCAGACCGCCGAATACCGCGAGTCGGTGCTGCCGAAGTCCGTGACCGCGCGGGTATCGGTTGAGGCCGGAATCGCGCTGACCTGGGGCAGGTACGTCGGCGACCGCGGCCGCAGCGTCTCCATCGAGCACTTCGGTGCCTCGGCGGACTACAAGACCCTGTTCCGCGAATTCGGCATCACCACGGATGCCGTGGTCGCCGCCGCCAGGGAATCCCTCGCAGCGCTCTGAGCGCGCCCCGAAACCTACATCTGAATCACAGGAGAAAAACATGACTGAGACAACTCCCCTCGCCCAGCTTTCCGCTGCCGGCGTCAGCATCTGGCTGGACGACCTGTCCCGCGAGCGCATCACCTCCGGCGGACTGAAGAATCTGATCGCCGAGAAGAACGTCGTCGGCGTCACGACGAACCCGACGATCTTCGCCGGCGCCCTGAGCAAGGGCGAGGCGTACACCGAGCAGGTTGCGCTCCTCGCCGCGGCCGGCACCGGCGTTCACGACGCCGTCTTCGAGATCACCACCGACGACGTCGCCGCGGCCAGCGACCTGTTCCGCCCGGTCTACGACCGCACGAACGGTCTCGACGGCCGGGTCTCGATCGAGGTCGAGCCGACCCTCGCCCACGACGCGGCCGGAACCATCGCCGCGGCCCGCCAACTCTGGGCAAAGGTCGACCGGCCCAACGCCCTGATCAAGATCCCGGCGACCATCGAAGGCCTCGAGGCGATCACGGAGACCATCGCGGCCGGCATCAGCGTCAACGTCACGCTCATCTTCAGCCTCGAACGCCACCGCCAGGTCATCAACGCCTACCTGACCGGGCTGGAAAAGGCCCGGGCCGCCGGAATCGACATCTCCACCATCCACTCGGTCGCGTCGTTCTTCGTGTCGCGCGTGGACACCGAAATCGACAAGCGCCTGGAAGCCGTCGGCACGGCCGAGGCGCTCGCCCTCAAGAGCAAGGCCGGCGTCGCCAACGCGCGCCTGGCCTACCAGGTCTACGAGCAGGCCTTCGACAGCGAGCGGGCCAGGGTGCTCATCGGAGCCGGGGCGAACAAGCAGCGCCCGTTGTGGGCCTCGACCGGCGTCAAGGACCCGAGCCTGCCCGACACCCTCTACGTGACCGAGCTGGTCGCGCCCGAGGTCGTCAACACTATGCCGGAGAAGACCCTCGACGCGACGTTCGACCACGGCGTCATCGCCGGGGACACGATCACCGGCAACTACGACGACGCCAACGCCGTGCTCGACGCGCTGGCCGCCCAGGGCATCTCCTACGACGACGTCACCCGGGTGCTCGAGGCCGAGGGCGTCTCCAAGTTCATCGTGTCCTGGAACGAGTTGCTGGACACGGTCACGGCCGCGCTCGAGGCCGCCCGGGCCCGCCGGTGAGCTTCCGAATTTCGGTGAGCGGCGGCGCGACTGAGGCCGTCCGCACCGCGGTGCCCATCCTCGTCGACGACCTGGTCGCGTCGAGCATCACGGCCCTCGACCCTGCGCTCTGGGGCCCGGAGGCCGAGGATGAGGCGTCGAAGCGTCTCGGCTGGACCGAGTCGGTCGCGGTCTCGCGTCCGCTCGTCGCCGAGATCCTGGCGCTGCGCGACACGCTTCGCGCCGACGGCGTCACCCGGATCGCCCTCGCGGGCATGGGCGGCTCGTCGCTGGCGCCCGAGGTCATCACCCGCACCGCCGGGGTGGCCCTCACCGTGCTGGACTCGACCGATCCCGGCCAGGTTCTTGCCGCACTGCACGACGACCTCGAAGCCACGGCCCTCGTGGTCTCGTCCAAGTCGGGTTCCACCGTCGAAACCGACAGCCAGCGCCGGGTGTTCGAGCGCGCGTTCCGCGCGGCCGGCATCGACCCGGCCGAGCGGATCATCGTCGTGACCGATCCCGGCTCGCCGCTGGAGGCATCCGCCCGCGCCGCCGGCTACCGCGTTTTCACCGCCGACCCGACCGTCGGCGGACGCTACTCGGCCCTCACGGCGTTCGGCCTGGTGCCGTCCGGCCTGGCCGGGGTCGACATCGGTCAGCTCCTGGACGAAGCCGACGCGATCAGCCTCGCGCTGGCCGTGGACTCCCCCGAGAACCCGGGCCTCGTGCTCGGTGCGGCCATCGCCGCGACCAGCCCGCTGCGGGACAAGCTCGCCCTCCTGGCCGACGGGACCCACATCGTGGGCCTGCCCGACTGGATCGAGCAGCTCGTCGCGGAATCGACCGGCAAGAAGGGCACCGGGCTCCTGCCCGTCGTGCTCGAACCGGGCGCGCCCGAGCTGTCCGCGAACCTGCCCGACCTGCAGCTGGTGCGCCTCGTCGACGACGCCGGCCTCGAGGTCTTCGGTGCCGACGACGGCGGCGACGAGATCCGGGTGAGCGGAACGCTGGGCGCCCAGTTCCTGGTCTGGGAATACGCCACGGTGGTCGCCGGACGGCTGCTGGGCATCAACCCGTTCGACCAGCCGGACGTGGAGTCCGCCAAGATCGCCAGCCGCGGGCTGCTGGACGCCAGGCCCGAGCCCGAGCCGGCCGCCTTCATCTCCGACGGCATCGAGGTGCGCGGCACGCCGCACGTCATCGGCGCCGCCAGCGACCTGGCCTCGGCCGTCGACGCCCTGCTCGAGGAACTCGGACCGGACGGCTATGTCGCCGTGCAGGCGTACGTCAACCGCCTGGACCTCCCGGAACTGGCCGAGGTCCGCGACCTGCTCGCCCGGCTGTCCAAGCGGCCGGTCACCTTCGGCTGGGGTCCGCGATTCCTGCACTCCACGGGCCAGTTCCACAAGGGCGGGCCGGCCACCGGTGTGTTCCTCCAGATCCTGGCCGTCCCGGCCGAGGACCTCGACATTCCGGAACGGCCGTTCACGTTCGGTGAACTCATCCAGGCCCAGGCCAGCGGTGACGCGAGCGTGCTTGCCGAACATGGTCGCCCGGTCCTCACCCTCACCCTCACCCAGCCTGCTGCGAACATCTCAACCCTGTTCGCCGCCCTGCGCTGACGCCTGTCCCTCAAAGGAGCTGCATGTCCCCGGTGGAGATCACCCCGGAGTTCAATCCGCTGCGATCAGCGTCCGACTACCGCCTGAACCGGATCGCGGGGCCCAGCAGCCTCGTCATCTTCGGCGTGACGGGCGACTTGTCGCGGAAGAAACTCATGCCCGCCGTCTACGACCTGGCGAATCGGGGGCTGCTGCCGCCGGGCTTCGCGCTCGTCGGTTTCGCCCGGCGCGACTGGGACAACGAGGATTTCATGCAGGTCGTGCACGACGCCGTGAAGCAGTATGCGCGCACCGAGTTCCACGAGGATGTCTGGGCGCAGCTGGCCGAGGGCATCCGTTTCGTGCCGGGTACGTTTGACGACGACGCGGCGTTCGAACAGCTCAAGGAGACCATCCAGGAACTCGATGAGAAGCGCGGCACGATGGGCAACCATGCGTTCTACCTCTCGATCCCGCCGAAGGCGTTCCCGCAGGTCACGGAGCAGCTGCGTCGCTCTGGTCTCGCGGAGCAGAAGGAGGGCCAGTGGCGCCGCGTCGTCATTGAGAAGCCCTTCGGCAGCGACCTGAAGACGGCTCGGGAGCTCAACGACGTCGTCGAGTCGGTCTTCCCGGCCGATTCGGTCTTCCGGATCGACCACTACCTGGGCAAGGAAACGGTGCAGAACATTCTGGCCCTTCGCTTCGCCAACCAGCTGTACGAACCGATCTGGAACGCCAACTACGTCGACCACGTGCAGATCACCATGGCCGAAGACATCGGAGTGGGCGGCCGCGCCGGCTACTACGACGGCATCGGCGCCGCCCGCGACGTGATCCAGAACCACCTGCTGCAGCTCCTCGCCCTGACGGCGATGGAGGAGCCGATCTCCTTTGCGGCGGAAGACCTCCGCACCGAGAAGGAGAAGGTGCTGGCCTCCGTCCGTTTGCCCGACGACCTCGCCACCGGCACCGCCCGCGGGCAGTACTCGGGGGGTTGGCAGGGCGGCGAGAAGGTCCTCGGCTTCCTCGACGAAGACGGGATGAACCCGGAGTCCCTCACCGAAACCTACGCCGCGCTCAGGCTCACCATCGAAACCCGGCGCTGGTCGGGAGTCCCGTTTTATCTCCGCGCCGGGAAGCGGCTGGGCCGACGGGTCACCGAGATCGCCGTCGTGTTCAAACGCGCCCCGCAGTCCCTGTTCGAGGAGGGCCACACGGCGACGCTCGGCCAGAACGCGCTCGTCATCCGGGTGCAGCCCGACGAGGGGATCACCATCCGTTTCGGCTCGAAGGTTCCCGGCGTCGGAATGCAGGTGCGCGACGTCACGATGGACTTCGGCTACGGACACGCCTTCACCGAGGCGAGCCCGGAGGCCTACGAGCGTCTCATCCTCGACGTGCTCCTCGGCGACCCGCCGTTGTTCCCCCGCCACGAGGAGGTCGAGCTGTCCTGGAAGATCCTCGACCCGATCGAAGAGTTCTGGGCCGAACAGGGCCAGCCGGAGCAGTACCGGCCGGGAACGTGGGGTCCCGATTCCGCCGACGAATTGCTGTCTCGCGACGGCCGGAAGTGGAGGCGACCGTGATCGTCGACCTGCCTGACACCACGACGTCCAAGATCTCCAAGGCGCTGGTGCGCATCCGGGAAGAGGGCGGCGCCGTGGCTCTCGGCCGCGTGCTGACGCTCATCATCGCGTCGACGCTCGGCCACGAAGAGGAGGCCATCGAGGCGGCCAATGACGCCTCACGGGAGCACCCCATGCGCGTCATCGTGGTCTCCACCCGGGAATCCGACGGCACGCACAGCGCCGTCGCGGCCCGGGTCGACGCCGAGATCCGCGTCGGCGGGGACGCCGGGGCGAGCGAGGTCATCGTGCTCCGCGCCTACGGCGATGCCGCCAGCGACCCGGAGAGCCTCGTGATGGGTCTGCTCCTGCCGGACGCGCCCGTCGTCGCCTGGTGGCCGGGAGAGGCCCCCGACGTGCCCGCGGAGTCCCCCCTCGGGCGGATCGCGTACCGCCGGGTGACGGATGCGTCGGCGCAGGCCGACCCGCAGGCCGCCCTGCACCGTCTCTGCACCAGCTACCGACCCGGCGACACCGACTTCGCCTGGACCCGGCTCACCCTCTGGCGGGCCCAGCTCGCCGCCGTGCTCGACCAGCCGCCGTACGAGGCGATCACGGCGGTCCAGGTCGAGGGCGCGGCCGATTCACCCTCGACGGCGCTGCTGGCCGCCTGGCTGCAGATGCAGCTGCAGGTGCCGGTCGAATACGAGCTCACCTCGGGCCCGCTGGCCCACGGAATCCGCGGGGTTCACCTCACCCGGGCATCCGGCGTCATCTCGCTCGAACGGGACATTCCGGAAATCGCGACCCTGACCCAGCCCGGCCGCCCGCAGCAGGATCTCACCCTCAAACGCCGCAGCCTGCGCGACTGCCTCTCCGATGAGCTGCGACGCCTCGACCCGGATGAGTTATATGGTGAAGTGATCACGCGCGGCCTGCCGCAACTCGACGACGTGGTCGCAGAACAGACCGGAGCACACTTGTGACGAATGAACGGCGCGTATTAGTCCACCTCAACAAGGAGTCGTTGTCGGCTTCGGTGGCGGCGCGGTTCATCACGAAGACCGTCGACATCCTTGACGACCAGGATGCTGCGAATGTCGTGCTGACCGGCGGTTCGGTCGGCATCGCCGTGCTGGCGGCCATCAACTCGTCGCCGGCCAGGGACACGATCGACTGGGGCCGGGTCTCGTTCTGGTGGGGCGACGAACGCTGGGTGCCCAAGGGCCACCCCGACCGCAACGAGCTGCAGGCGCGGGAAGCCCTGCTGGATCACATCTCGGTGCCGGAGCAGAACGTGCACCCGTTCCCCGCCTCGGACGAGGGCGACGACCTCGAGGCCGCCGCCGCTCGCTACGCGGCCGAGCTGGCCCTCGCCGCCCCATCCGGGGCCGCGCTGCCCCGCTTCGACATCACCTTCCTCGGCGTCGGGCCCGACGGCCACGTCGCCTCGCTCTTCCCGCACCAGTCCGGCATCCGGGAATCGCAGGCCAGCGTCATCCCGATCCTGAACGCGCCCAAGCCGCCGGCCGAGCGTTTGAGCCTCACCCGCCCCGCCCTGAACTCGTCGGAACGGGTCTGGCTGGTCCTGGCCGGCTCGGACAAGGCCTCCGCCCTCGGGCTGGCGCTGGCCGGGGCGAGCCGCGACGAGGTACCGGTCGCGGGCATCAAGGGACGCAAGCGCACGGTCTTCTTCGTGGACAGTGAGGCCGCGGCCCAGGTGCCAGAGAACCTCATCGCCCCCATCTACTAAAAACACCGCGAACCCGCAGTTGTGCGTGTTATGAGGGCCTCATAACGTGCACAACTGCGGGTTCGCGGTATGTGGTGGGTGCTAGTTGGTGGCGGTCAGCTTGCCACGGCGCACGCGCAACTGCTGGAGCGCCTCCTCGAGGAGCGACTCCGCTTCCTCTTCGGTGCGGCGTTCCTTGACGTAGGCCAGGTGCGTCTTGTACGGCTCGAGCTTGATCACCGACGGCGGGTTCGCCTTGTCGCGGCCGGCCGGCAGGCCGGAGGACGGGCAGTCGATGGTGACGGGGATTTCCTCGTCGGGAAGGTTGGCCGCGAAGTAGCGGACGGTTTCGTTGCCGAGGGCGTCCCAATAGGACACCTTGATGCGGTCGGCGTGGAAACCACGGTCCTGCTCCCCCATGGGCCCCGCTCCGACACGAGAACCCCGAATTGCGCTGCCACCAGATGCCATGATGTTTCTCCCCTTGTGCTGATTAGTCGGTATAGCCGCAGTCCAGGGGACTGCGATCGTGCAAAATCTGCCTAAGCACCGGTGTCGAACTTGGTGATCAGGCCGAGCACCACGATGCAGGAAATCCACAGCAGCCCGAGAATGATGGTGATTCGGTTGAGGTTGCGCTCGGCAACCCCGGATGCGCCGAGGTTCGAAGTGACGCCGCCGCCGAACATGTCGGACAGCCCGCCCCCTCGTCCCTTGTGCAACAGAATGAGCATGGTGAGCAGGAGGCTCGTAATGCCGAGCAGTACCTGCAACACAACCTGGAGAATGTCCACGAAAACCTTTCACAATGCGGTGGGCGCGCGCGCACCACCAAGACACTGGTAATTATAGCCTGACGGCCAAGCCCACCCGCGGTTGCCCCTCCGGACAACCGCGTTGGGTCTAGATTCCGACGTGCTTCTGGTACCGAACGATGCCGGAGAATTCATCGATGTCGAGGCTCGCCCCGCCGACGAGCGCGCCGTCGACGTTGGGTTCGCGCATGAACCCGGCGATGTTGACGGCCTTGACCGACCCGCCGTAGAGGATGCGGGTCTTGTCGGCCACGTCCTGGCCGAGCGTCTCGTTCAGCACGGCACGCAGCGCGGCAGCGACCTGTTCGGCCTGCTCCGGCGTCGCGGCCTGTCCGGAGCCGATCGCCCAGACCGGCTCGTACGCCACAACGATGTCCGCGGCCCTGGTGACCCCGGCGAGGGCCGCGCGAAGCTGCGCGACCGGGACGGCGCTCGGGCCGTGCAATTCGAGGTCCGCGGCGGTCTCGCCGACGCAGATGATCGGGACCAGGTTGTGCCTGAGCGCGGCCACGACCTTCGCGGCCACCTGCTCGTCGGTCTCGGCGTGCAGGGTGCGGCGCTCGGAGTGGCCGATGATCACGTACTGGCATTCGAGCTGGGCCAGGAATGCGCCGGAGATCTCCCCGGTGTAGGCGCCGGAGTCGTGCTCGGAGAGGTCCTGCGCGCCGAAGGCGAGCGGGAGCTTGTCCGCGGCGACCAGGGTCTGCACGGATCGCAGGTCGGTGAACGGCGGGAAGACGGCAACCTCGACGGCGGTGAAGTCGTGCCGCGCGTCCTTGAGGCTCCAGGCGAGCTTCTGCACGAAGGCGATGGCCTGAAGGTGGTCCAGGTTCATCTTCCAGTTGCCCGCAATCAGGGGCGTGCGCCGCGGGTTGATGTTCACTGCCATCCGAGGACCTCCAGTCCAGGCAGGCGCTTACCCTCGAGGAACTCGAGGCTGGCGCCACCGCCGGTAGATATGTGACCGAATTGGTCGTCGTTGAAACCGAGAATTCTTACGGCCGCCGCGGAATCTCCCCCGCCGACGACGCTGAGGCCGTCGACCTCGGTGAGTGCGGCCGCGACCGTGCGCGTGCCTTCGGCGAACGCGGCAAGCTCGAACACGCCCATGGGGCCGTTCCAGAAGACCGTCTTCGACGCGCGGATGATGGCGGCGAACGCCTGGGCGGAGTCCGGACCGATGTCCAGGCCCAGCCCGGATGCGCCGAACGGGGTGTCTTCGATCGCGTCGGCCGGGGTGACCTGGTGTTCGGCGTCCCCGCCGAACTTCGACGCCACGACGATGTCCGTGGGGAGCACGATCTTCACGCCAAGGCGCTCGGCTTCGGCGAGGTAGCCGCGGACGGTGTCGAGCTGGTCGCTCTCGAGCAGGCTTGATCCGACCTTGTGGCCCTGGGCCGCGAGGAAGGTGAACACCATCCCGCCGCCGATCAGCAGCGAGTTGACCCTGGGCAGGAGGTGGCCGATGACGCCGAGCTTGTCCGAGACCTTCGAGCCGCCGAGGACGACCGTGTACGGCGCCTCGGGCTTCTCGGTCAGACGGTCGAGGACGTCAAGCTCCGTGGCGATCAGCAGGCCGGCGGCGCTCGGCAGGAGCGTCGCCAGTTCGAACACGCTGGCCTGCTTGCGGTGGACCACGCCGAAGCCGTCCGACACGAGCACGTCGCCCAGCGCCGCGAGGCGGGCCGCGAAGGCGGCCCGCTCCGCGTCGACCTTGCTGGTCTCCCCCGCGTTGAAACGCAGGTTCTCGAGCACGACGACGCCGCCGTCGGTGAGCTGCGCGACGGCATCCGTCGCCGAATCCCCGACGGTGTCGGTGGCGAAGGCGACTCCGGTTCCGAGCAACTCGCCGAGACGGCCGGCGACCGGGGCCAGGCTGTATTTCGCGTCGGGAGCCCCGTCGGGGCGGCCGAGGTGAGACACGATGACGACCCGGGCGCCCTGGGCGATCAGGGCCCGGATCGTGGGCAGCGAGGCCCTGATCCGGCCGTCGTCGGTGATCCGTCCGCGCTCAAGCGGGACGTTCAGGTCACAGCGGACGATGACTCTTGTGCCCTGGAGCGAACCCAGCGACTCGATGGTGCGCAACAAACCGCGGTCCCGGTTACAGGCGCTCGGCGACGAACTCGGTCAGGTCGACCAGTCGGTTCGAGTAACCCCACTCGTTGTCGTACCACGAGGCAACCTTGACCTGGTCGCCGATGACCTTGGTGAGCCCGGCGTCGAAGATCGAGGAGTGCGGGTCGCCGACGATGTCGCTGGAGACGATCGGGTCCTCGGTGTAGCTGAGGATGCCCTTGAGGGGTCCCTCGGCCGCAGCCTTGTACGCGGCGTTGACTTCCTCGACGGTGACCGGGCGTGAAGCGGTGATGGTGAGGTCGGTGATCGAGCCGGTCGGGACCGGAACGCGTAGTGCGTAGCCGTCGAGCTTGCCGACGAGCGCGGGGATGACGAGGCCGAGGGCCTTGGCGGCGCCGGTCGAGGTCGGGATGATGTTCACGGCGGCGGCGCGGGCGCGGCGGAGATCGCTGTGCGGGCCGTCCTGAAGGTTCTGGTCGGCCGTGTACGCGTGCACCGTGGTCATCAGGCCGCGTTCGATCCCGAAGTTGTCCAGGAACACCTTGGCGAGGGGGGCGAGGCAGTTCGTGGTGCAGGACGCGTTGGAGATGACGTCGTGCACGGCGGGGTCGTAGATGCCCTCGTTCACGCCGAGAACGATGGTCGCCACGTTGTCGCCCGTCGCGGGTGCGGAGACGAGGACCTTCTTGGCGCCGGCGGCGATGTGCTTGCGCGCGGCCTCCGCCTTGGTGAAGAAACCGGTCGACTCGATCACGACGTCGACGCCGAGCGCGGCCCACGGGAGGTTCGCGGGGTCGCGCTCGGCCAGTACCTTGATCGCCTTGCCGTTGACGACGATGGAGTCGCCGACGACCTCCACCGTCGCGTCCAGGCGGCCGTTGGTCGTGTCGTACTTCAGCAGGTGAGCGAGCGTCTTCGTGTCGGTGAGGTCGTTGACCGCGACGATGTCGAGTTCGCTGCCCTTGGCCAAAGCCGCTCGGAAGTAGTTACGGCCGATCCGGCCGAATCCGTTGATGCCGATCTTTACAGACACGAATGACTCCTGTTACTGAGGCGCCGACGGCGCAGATGGGGGTGATCAAAGTACGGACGGCGGTGTCCTGTTAGGGCAAAGTCACCATAACGCTATGACAGTAGCAGCAGGCCGGCGGTCTTCTCACGGGCCGTTACGAACCGCGTCTGCACGTTCGACCAGTCGACGATGTTCCAGAATGCCTTGACGTAGTCCGCGCGTACGTTGCGGTAGTCGAGGTAGTAGGCGTGCTCCCAGACGTCGAGCATGAGCACGGGGACCGTGCCGGCGGCGAAGTTGGACTGCTGGTCGAAGAACTGCTGGATGATCAGGCGCTGCCCGATGGAGTCCCAGGCGAGGACGGCCCAGCCGGAGCCCTGCACACCGAGCGCGACGGCCGCGAAGTGGGCCTGGAACTTGTCGAAGGAGCCGAAGTTGTCATCGATCGCCGCGGCGAGTTCACCGGTGGGCTTGTCTCCGCCGTCCGGGGACATGTTGGTCCAGAACACGGAGTGGTTGACGTGGCCGCCCAGGTTGAAGGCGAGGTCCTTCTCGAGCTTGTTGACGTAGGCGAGGTTGCCGGCGTCGCGGGCCTCGGCCAGCTGGGCCAGGGCGGTGTTCGCGCCGGTCACGTATGCCTGGTGGTGCTTGCCGTGGTGGAGTTCCATGATGGTGCCGCTGATGCTGGGCGCGAGGGCCGAGTAGTCGTAGGGCAGGTCAGGCAGGGTGTATTCAGCCATGTGCTTTCTCCTCTGGGTGTTGCCGGATGAGTAGCCGGTGCGGAGGACTCCGCCGCCGGCCGGTGGGCGACCATGACAGTCTAGTCAGGCGTGCCGGTGAGGCTCGGGACGTGTCCTCAGACGTCGTCGAGATCTGGCGGCAGGTTGGCGTCGGTACCGGGAATCCCCAGGTCAACGGCCTTTTTATCGGCCATGGCGAGGAGTCGTCTGATGCGCCCGGCGACGGCATCCTTGGTCATGGGCGGGTCGGCGTGGTGGCCGAGTTCGTCGAGGCTGGAATCCCGGAAGCTCAGTCGCAGCTCGCCGGCGTAGCGCAGGTGCTTGGGGATGTCGTCGCCGAGGATCTCCATGGCCCGGTCGACCCGGGCGCAGGCGGCGACGGCGGCCTGGGCTGACCGGCGCAGGTTCGCGTCGTCGAAGTTGACCAGGCGGTTGGCTGTGGCCCTGACCTCCCGGCGCTGGCGCAGTTCCTCCCAGTTGAGCACGGTGTCCTTGGCGCCCATGTGCACGAGCATGGAGCCGATCGCGTCACCGTCACGGATGACGACCCGGTGCACGCCGCGCACCTCGCGGGCCTTGGCGACGATTCCGAGGCGTCCGGCGGCGCCCACGAGCGCCATGGCCGCCTCGTTGCCGGGGCAGGTCACTTCCAGGGCCGCGGACCGGCCGGGATCGGTGAGCGAGCCATTCGCGAGGAACGCCCCCCTCCAGACCGCGGCGACTTCTTCCTTGGACCCCGTGGTCAGGCGGTTCGGAAGGCCGCGGATCGGGCGACGTCGGGCGTCGAGCAGGCCGGTCTGCCGGGCCAGGGTCTCTCCGCCTTCGACCACGCGCACGAGGTAGTGGTTGGTGCGGCGAAGCCCGGATGCCGGCACGACCGACACCTCGCTGCGCACCCCATAGAGCTCGGCGAGATCCTTGCGCACCCTTCGTGCGAGCAGCGCGGTGTCGAGCTCGGATTCGACGGCGATGCGTCCGGAGATCATGTGCAGTCCCCCGGAGAACCGGAGGATTGTCGCTAACTCGGCGGCACGCACCGTGGTCTTGGAGACCTCGATGCGGGAAAGCTCGTCTTTAACGTCGGCGGTGAGTGCCAATCGTATGTTCCATTCTGTTTGTCCGGGCCAGGGTCTTGTGAACCGTTGGCCGTGGTTATTCTCGACCCAGGTCGCGGTGCTTGACGTTGACCGCGACGCCGGGGAATCCTTGGATGAGAGAGGCGAGTTCCCTGGCCATGGCCACGGAGCGGTGCTTGCCGCCCGTGCAACCGATGGCGATCGTCGCATGACGCTTGTTCTCGCGTTGGTAGCCGGCCAGAACCGGCTCGAGGGCGGCCGAGTAGCTGGCGATGAATTCACGCGCGCCCGGCTGGGCGAGCACGAACTCGCTGACCTGGGCGTCCTGGCCGGTGAACTGACGCAGCTCGGGGATCCAGAACGGGTTGGGCAGGAAACGGGCGTCGGCGACCATGTCGACGTCGGTGGGAAGCCCGTACTTGAAGCCGAAGCTGAGGATGGTGACCTGCAGCCCGGCCGCGTCTTCGGCGGCGAAACGCTCGGTGATGGTGGTGGCCAGCTGGTGGATGTTCAGGTCGGACGTGTCGATCACGATGTCGCACACCTCGCGGACGGCGGCGAGCCGGGTGCGTTCGGCCGTGATCCCGTCGAGGAGAGTCCCGTCGCCCTGCAACGGATGCGGGCGGCGCACGGACTCGAAGCGGCGCACGAGCACGTCGTCGCGCGCCTCGAGGAAGATGACTCTCACCTGGGTGCCGCTGCGCAGCGACTGCACGATCTCCTGGAAGTCACTGAAGAACTCGCGGCCACGGATGTCCACCACGGCCGCGATCTTCGGCAGGGTGCTTCCGGCCCGTTCGACCAGGTCGACCAGGGGCCGGAGCATCTGCGGGGGCAGGTTGTCGACGACGTACCAGTCGAGGTCCTCGAGGGCGTTCGCCACCGTCGACCGACCAGCTCCGGACATTCCCGTGACGATCAGCACTTCCTGCTTCTCGATCTCCGCTGTCATTCTGGGCTGCGCCTTTGGTCGTGGTGGGGTGGTTTGTCCAGCCTACCTACCGGCGCGGGCGTTCAGGCGCGTAAATGCTGATGAATCGCGCCCGCGAGGGTCGGGCCGATGCCCCGGACGTCGCCGATGGCCTCCTCGGGGGCTTCCTTCAGCCGGGCCACCGAGCCGAAGTGCGCCAGCAGCACCTTCACCCGGGCCGGGCCGAGCCCGGGGATCTCGGCGAGCACCGTCGAAATGTCGCGCTTGCGCCTGGACCGTTGGTGAGCGATCGCGAACCGGTGCGCCTCGTCCCTGATCCGCTGGATCAGGAACAGGGCGTCGCTGTTGCGCGGCAGGATCACCGGGTACTCCGAGTCCGGCAGCCAGATTTCCTCCAGTCGCTTGGCGATGCCGCAGAGCGCGATCCCGGTTATCCCCGCGTCGGCCAGCGCCCGGGCGGCCGCGGCCACCTGGGGCTGGCCGCCGTCGACGATGAGGAGGTTGGGACGGTAGCGGAACTTCTTCCGTTTCTGCTCGGCGGACTCGGCCAGGGCGGGGTCGCCGCCGGGCTGGTCGTCGCCGGCCGGATCGTCGCCGGGCACGAGGTAGGCCAGGCGCCGGGACAGCGTGCGGTAGATGGAGTCGGTGTCGTCGGTCGACTCGGGAATCGTGAACCGGCGGTACTCGTCTTTGCGGGGCAGGCCGTCCTCGAACACCACCATGGAAGCCACGATGTTCGTGCCGCTCAGGTGGGAGACGTCGTAGCACTCCATCCGGAGCGGCGCCTCCGCCATCCCCAGCGCCTCCTGGATGTCTTCGAGCGCCTTCGACCGGGCAACGAAGTCGGAGCTCCGCCGGGTCTTGTACAGCATGAGGGCGTGCCGGGCGTTCTGGGTCGCCGTGGCCAGCAGCGCCGCCTTCTCCCCGCGCTGGGCCGCGACGAGGCGCACCTTCCGGTTCGCCAGCCCGGCCAGCAGCGTCTCCAGCGCCTCGGCGTCGTCCGGGAGCTGCGGCACGACGATCTCGCGCGGCGGCGGGCTGTCGGCACTGTACGCGGTCTGCATGATCGAGTCGATCAGTTCCCCGGTCGTCACGTCGAGTTCCTTGTCGACCATCCAGCCGCGCACACCACGGATGCGCCCGCCCCGCACGATGAACAGTTGCACCGCAGCCGCCAGCTCGTCTTCGTCGATGCCGAAGAGGTCGATGTCGACGCTGTCCCGCAGCACGACGGCGCTCTTTTCGAGCACGGCGTTCAGCGCCATCACCTGGTCGCGCCGTTTGGCGGCGAGCTCGTAGTCCTGGGCTCCCGCGGCGACCTTCATCTCGGCCGTCAGCCTGTTGATCAGCTTCTTGTCCTGGCTGCCCATGAAGCTGACGAACTCGCCGACCCGGGCGCGGTGTTCCTCGATGCTCACCGTGCCGGAACACGGACCGAAACAGCGGCCGATCTGGCCGGCGAAGCAGGGCTTGCCCGACTGCATGGCCCGCTTGTAGTTGGCGTTGTTGCAGGTGCGGATCGGGAAGGCCTTGAGCATCAGTTCGATCGTCTCGTACACCGCCCAGACCTTGGGGTACGGGCCGAAATACCGTGCGCCGCGGATGCCGGTGGTTCGGGTGACGAGCGCGCGCGGCGCCTCGTCGGCGAGCGTCACCGCCAGGTAGGGGTAGGACTTGTCGTCCTTGAACTGCACGTTGAAGGGCGGATCGAACTCGTTGATCCAGGTCCACTCGAGTTGCAGCGCCTCCACCTCGGTGCCCACGACGGTCCATTCGACGCCGGTGGCGGTCGTGACCATGCGCCGCGTGCGCTCGTGCAGGCTGCTGAGCGGGGCGAAGTAGTTGCTCAGCCGGGCGCGCAGGTTCTTGGCCTTGCCGACATAGAGAACCCGCCCGGAGGCATCCCGGAACCGGTACACCCCCGGGCTGGTGGGAATTTCGCCCGTTTTCGGGCGGTAGCTCAGTGCGTCAGACATCGGCTCTTTCGGCGGCGGTCATCGCGGGCGGCGGTCATCGCGTGGCAGCAGTCATCGCGCGTCGAGGATCTCCTTGAGGAAGGTGCCGGTGTGGCTGCGCTTGACGGTGGCCAGGTGTTCCGGCGTGCCGCTGGCGAGCACGCGGCCTCCCCCGGAGCCGCCCTCCGGTCCCATGTCGATCACCCAGTCGGCCGATTTGATGACGTCGAGGTTGTGTTCGATGACGACGACGGTGTTGCCCTTGTCGACGAGGCTGTTCAGCACGAGCAGGAGCTTGCGAACGTCCTCGAAGTGCAGGCCGGTGGTCGGTTCGTCGAGCACGTACACGCTCCGCCCGTTCGACCGGCGCTGCAGCTCGGTCGCAAGCTTCACCCGCTGCGCCTCGCCGCCGGAGAGGGTCGTCGCGCTCTGGCCGAGACGCACGTAGCCGAGCCCCACCTCGACGAGGGTCTTCAGGAAACGGTGGATCGCGGAGATCGGCTCGAAGAACTCGGCGGCGTCGCTGATGGGCATGTCCAGCACCTCGGCGATGTTCTTGCCCTTGTAGTGCACGGTCAGCGTGTCGCGGTTGTAGCGCGCTCCCCCGCACACCTCGCAGGCGACATAGACGTCGGGCAGGAAGTTCATTTCGATCTTGATCGTGCCGTCGCCCGAGCAGGCCTCGCAGCGTCCGCCCTTGACGTTGAAGCTGAACCGGCCGGGGAGGTAGCCGCGGGCCTTGGCCTCCATCGTCTCGGAGAACAGCGTGCGGATCTTGTCGAAGACGCCGGTGTAGGTGGCCGGGTTGGAGCGCGGAGTGCGCCCGATCGGCGCCTGGTCGACGTGGATGACCTTGTCGAGGTGGTCGAGGCCGGTCACCCGCGTGTGCTTGCCCGGGAGCTTGCGGGCGCCGTTGAGCTTGTTGGCGAGCACGCGATAGAGGATGTCGTTGACCAGCGAGGACTTGCCGGAGCCGCTGACCCCGGTTACCGCGGTGAACGTGCCGAGTGGGAAACTCGCGGTCACCTTGCGCAGGTTGTTGGCCTCGGCGCCGGTGACGACAATCTGCCGCTCCGGGTCGACTTCGCGCCGCGTGGTCGGCGTCGGGATCGACTTGCGCCCCGCGAGGTAGTCGCCGGTGAGCGACTTCTTGTTGGCGAGCAGCGATTCGTAGGATCCGGAGTGCACGACGTGCCCGCCGTTCACGCCCGCGCCGGGCCCGATGTCGACGATCCAGTCGGCGGTGCGGATGGTGTCCTCGTCGTGCTCGACCACGATCAGGGTGTTGCCGAGGTCGCGCAGGGCGACCAGGGTCTCGATCAGGCGGCGGTTGTCCCGCTGGTGCAGGCCGATGCTCGGCTCGTCGAGCACGTAGAGCACCCCGGTCAGACCGGAGCCGATCTGGGTGGCCAGGCGGATGCGCTGGGCCTCGCCGCCGGACAGGGTCGCCGCGGCGCGGGCCAGGTTGAGGTAGTTGAGGCCGACCCGGATGAGGAAGTCCAGGCGCACCTTGATCTCCCGCAGTACCTGGGCCGCGATGGTCTGTTCCCGCTCGGTCAGGTCGAGCTTGTTCATGAACGCGCGCGCATCGCTGAGGCTGAGCTCGCAGACATCCGCGATGCTCGCGTCGTGCACCTTCACCGCGAGCACCTCTGGCTTCAGCCGGGTGCCGTCGCAGACCGGGCAGGGCACTTCGCGCAGGTATTCGCCCCAGCGCTGGCGCTGGGTGTCGGTCTCGGCCTGAAGGTACTGGCGTTCGATGTACGGGACGACCCCTTCGAAGCCGGAGGTGTAGCTCATCTCCCGGCCGTAGCGGTTCTTCCACTTCACCCGCACCTCGAAGTTGTCGCCGCGGAGCACCGCGTTCTGCACCTCGCTGCTGAGGTCTGCCCAGGGCGTGTCGAGGGAGAAATCGAGGTCCCTGGCGAGCCCGGCGAGGAGCTTCTCGTAGTACTGGAACAGGCCCTTGCCCTGCGTGGTCCAGGGCAGCACGACGCCTTCGGCGATGCTGAGCTCCGGGTCGCCGAGCAGCAGGTCGGCGTCCACCGACATCCGGGTGCCGAGTCCGGAACACTCGGGGCAGGCGCCGAAGGGGGCGTTGAAGGAGAAGGTGCGCGGTTCGATCTCGGTGAGCTGTACCGGGTGGTTGTTCGGGCAGGAGAGCTTCTCGGAGAAGCTCCGCCAGGCGGCGTCGCCCTCGAGGTCGATGAAGTTGACCTGCACGAGCCCGGAGGTGAGCTTGAGTGCGGTCTCGAGCGAGTCGGTCAGGCGGCTGAGCAGCTCGGGGCCGGCGACGAGCCGGTCGACGACCACGGAGATGTCGTGCTTGAGCTGCTTCTTAAGGGTGGGCGGTTCGTTCAGCTGGATCTGGACGCCGTCGACGATCGCGCGCGAGTAGCCGCCGGCCGCGAGTTCCTTGAACAGGTCGACGAACTCGCCTTTTTTCTGGGAGATGACCGGGCTGAGCACCTGGTACCGGGTGCCGGCCTCCAGTTCCATCAGCTGGTCGGCGATCTGCTGCACGGTCTGCGACCGGATGACCTCGCCGCAGATCGCGCAGTGGGGCACGCCGATCCGCGCCCAGAGCAGGCGCATGTAGTCGTAGACCTCGGTGATGGTGCCGACCGTCGACCGCGGGTTGCGGTTCGTGGACTTCTGGTCGATCGAGACGGCGGGGCTCAGCCCCTCGATGAAGTCGACGTCGGGCCGGTCGACCTGGCCCAGGAACTGCCGGGCGTAGGCGGACAGCGACTCCACGTACCGCCGCTGGCCCTCGGCGAAGATCGTGTCGAAGGCGAGCGAGGATTTGCCGGATCCGGACAGGCCGGTGAAAACGACCAGCGAGTCCCGCGGGATCTCCAGGTCCACATTGTGGAGGTTGTGAACGCGCGCACCGCGGACGCTCAGCACGGGCCCGGACTCTACCTTGGTAATTGACACCCATTGAGTCTATTCAGTGCCGCTGACAGGTCGGTGACACCGGTGAGACCCCGGAGTCAGTCCAGGTGCCCGGCCTTCTCCATATTCCGCAGTTCCCGCTTGAGCTCGGACAGTTCGTCACGCAGCCGCGCGGCGAGTTCGAACTTGAGTTCGCCGGCGGCCTCGAGCATCTGCCCGTTCAGGTCGGCGATGATCGATTCGAGGTCGTTCGCGCCGTTGGCGGCCAGGCCGACCCGCTTCCCGCCGGGAGTCGGCGTGCGGCGGCGGGCATCCCGGCCGGACAGGAGCTCGGCCGTGTCGGCTTCCTCACGCGCCAGGACGTCGGTGATGTCGGCGATCCGTTTGCGCAGCGGGGTCGGGTCGATCCCGTGCAGGGTGTTGTATTCGACCTGCTTCTCGCGCCGGCGGTCGGTTTCGTCGATGGCCCGGGCCATCGAGGGGGTGAGCCGGTCGGCGTACATGTGCACCTGGCCGGACACGTTGCGGGCGGCCCGGCCGATGGTCTGGATGAGCGACGTCGCGGACCGGAGGAAGCCCTCCTTGTCGGCGTCGAGGATGGCGACGAGCGACACCTCCGGCAGGTCGAGGCCTTCCCGGAGCAGGTTGATTCCCACGAGCACGTCGTACAGGCCGGAGCGCAGTTCGGTGAGCAGCTCGACCCGGCGCAGCGTGTCGACGTCGGAGTGCAGGTAGCGCACCCGCACCCCGGCCTCGGTGAGGAAATCGGTGAGCTCTTCGGCCATCTTCTTGGTCAGGGTGGTCACGAGCACGCGTTCGTTGCGCTCGACCCGGAGCCTGATCTGCTCGAGCAGGTCGTCGATCTGTCCGGCGCTGGGCTTGACGATCACCTCGGGGTCGATCAGGCCGGTCGGGCGGATGATCTGCTCGACGATCCCGTCGGCGATCCCCATCTCGTACTTGCCGGGGGTGGCCGAGAGGTAGACGGTCTGGCCGACCCGGTTCTTGAATTCGTCGAACTTGAGCGGCCGGTTGTCGAGCGCGCTCGGAAGCCGGAAGCCGTGCTCGACGAGCGTGCGCTTGCGCGACGAGTCGCCCTCGTACATCGCGCCGATCTGGGGCACGGTGACGTGGGATTCGTCGATCACCATGAGGAAGTCATCCGGGAAGTAGTCGAGCAGGCAGTGCGGCGCTTCGCCCGGGTTGCGGGCGTCGATGTGCCGGGAGTAGTTCTCGATGCCGGAGCAGAACCCGATCTGCTCCATCATCTCGAGGTCGAAGGTGGTGCGCATACGGAGGCGCTGGGCCTCCAGCAGTTTGCCTTCGCGCTCCAGCTGCTCGAGCCGTTCGGCCAGCTCCTCCTTGATCGTGCCGATGGCGCGGTGCATGACATCCGTGCTGGCGACGTAGTGCGAGCCGGGGAAGACCGACACGGCGTCGAGCTTGCGCACGATGTCGCCGGTGAGCGGGTGCAGGCTGTAGAGCGCCTCGATCTCGTCGCCGAACATTTCGATCCGGATCGCCAGTTCCTCGTACATCGGGATGATCTCGATCGTGTCCCCGCGCACCCGGAAGTGGCCGCGGGAGAAGTCGACGTCGTTGCGCTGGTACTGCATCGCCACGAACTTGCGGATCAGCCAGTCCCGCTCGACCCGCTGCCCGACCTGCAGCGCGACCATCGCCTGGAGGTAGCCCTCGGGCGTGCCCAGGCCGTAGATGCAGGACACGGTGGACACGACGATGACGTCCCGCCGGCTGAGCAGCGCGTTCGTCGTCGAGTGGCGCAGCCGTTCCACCTCGGCGTTGATCGACGAGTCCTTCTCAATGAAGGTGTCGGTCTGCGGGACGTAGGCCTCCGGCTGGTAGTAGTCGTAATAGGAGACGAAGTATTCGACCGCGTTGTTGGGCATGAGCGCGCGGAACTCGTTGACCAGCTGGGCGGCGAGGGTCTTGTTGTGGGCGAGCACGAGCGTCGGACGCTGCACCTGCTCGATCAGCCAGGCGGTCGTGGCCGACTTGCCGGTGCCGGTCGCGCCGAGCAGGACGACATCCGTTTCGCCCGCGTTGATGCGGCCGGCCAGCTCGGCAATGGCGGTCGGCTGGTCGCCACTCGGCGTGTACTCGCTGACCACCTCGAAGGGATGCACCGAGCGCGTGGGTTCCATACCCCCAGTCTAGGGAACGCCCCTGACAGTTACCGATCGAGCGCGGCGCGCACGCGCTCGTAGAGCGCGTCGACCTGCTGCAGCGTGTGCGCCAGGGTGCCGTCCGTGTCGATGACGACGTTTGCGACGGCAAGGCGGTCGGCGTCGCTGGCCTGGGAGCCGATCCGGCGGGCGGCATCCGTTTCGTCCATGCCGCGCAGGTCGACCATCCGGCGCGTCCGGGTCTCATCGTCGGCGTGCGCGACGACGATGAGGTCGAAGGGATGGTCGACGGCGGCCTCGACGAGCAGGGGCACGTCGTAGACGACGACGGCGTCCGGGTCGGCCTGCTCGGCGTCTCGGATCAGCTCGTTCGCCAGCGCACGGACGGCGGGGTGCACGATGGCATTGAGCTGGGCGAGGGAGGCCGGGTCGCAGAAGACCCGGCTGCCCAGGGCTGCTCGGTTGAGGCTGCCGTCGGCGTTCAGCACCTCGTCGCCGAAGGTCGCCCGGATCCGGGCGAGGGCGTCCGTGCCGGGCTCGACAACGACCCGGGCCAGGTGGTCGGCGTCGATGTGCACCGCTCCGTGCTGCACCAGGCGCCTGGCCACGGTGCTTTTACCGGATGCGATCCCGCCGGTCAACCCAATCACGTACACGCCTGCCATGCTATCCGCCCCTCCTCGCCGAACTGTGAGTTTGGCACCTTCCCGGGGCACCGGAAGGTGCCAAACTCACAGTTCGGCGGAGGGGGTGGCGGGGAGGGTGGGCGAAAAGACGAAGCAGGCCGCACCCCGAGGGGTGCGGCCTGCTTTCTGTGCGGCCCGGCTACTTGTTGCTGGAGAGCTTTTCGCGAAGTGCTGCGAGTGCCTCGTCGTCCGCGAGGGTGCCGGCGCCGGCAGCCTCGGTGGAGAAGGAGGAGCCTGCGGCGGGCGCGACATCGCCGACGGCGATGATCTCGTCGTTCGCGGATGCAACCTGCTTCTTGTGGGCTTCCCAGCGAGCCTGGGCCGCAGCGTAGTCCTGCTCCCACTTCTCGCGCTGGGTTTCGAAGCCCTCGCGCCACTCGTTGGTCTCCGGGTCGAAGCCCTCGGGGTACTTGTAGTTGCCCTTGTCGTCGTACTCGGTGAGCATGCCGTACAGCGCCGGGTCGAACTCGGTGCCTTCGGGGTCGACGTTCTCGTTGGCCTGCTTGAGGCTCAGCGAGATGCGGCGACGCTCGAGGTCGATGTCGATGACCTTGACGAAGACCTCGTCGCCGACGGAGACAACCTGCTCGGCCAGCTCGACGTGCTTGCCGGAGAGCTCGGAGATGTGAACCAGGCCCTCGATGCCCTCGGCAACGCGAACGAACGCGCCGAACGGAACGAGCTTGGTGACCTTACCCGGTGCAACCTGGCCGATGGCGTGGGTGCGGGCGAAGACCTGCCACGGGTCTTCCTGCGTGGCCTTGAGCGACAGGGACACGCGTTCGCGCTCCAGGTCGACCTCGAGGATCTCGACGGTGACTTCCTGGCCAACCTCGACGACCTCGCTGGCGTGCTCGATGTGCTTCCAGCTGAGCTCGGAAACGTGAACCAGGCCATCGACCCCGCCCAGGTCGACGAACGCACCGAAGTTGACGATCGAGGAGACGACGCCCTTGCGGACCTGTCCCTTCTGGAGGTTGTTGAGGAACGTGGTGCGGCTCTCCGACTGAGTCTGCTCGAGCAGGGCACGACGCGACAGCACAACGTTGTTGCGGTTCTTGTCGAGCTCGAGGATCTTCGCTTCGATCTCCTGGCCCAGGTACGGGGTCAGGTCGCGAACGCGACGCAGCTCGATGAGCGAGGCCGGCAGGAAGCCGCGGAGGCCGATGTCGACGATGAGGCCACCCTTGACGACCTCGATGACCGAACCGGTGACGACGCCGTCCGACTCCTTGATCTTTTCCACATCGCCCCACGCACGCTCGTACTGTGCGCGCTTCTTGGACAGGATGAGGCGGCCTTCTTTGTCTTCTTTCTGAAGGACAAGTGCCTCGACCAGGTCGCCGACCTTGACAACCTCGGAGGGGTCAACGTCGTGCTTGATGGAAAGTTCGCGGGAGGGAATGACACCCTCGGTCTTGTAGCCCACGTCGAGGAGAACCTCGTCGCGGTCGATCTTCACTACGGTTCCTTCGATGAGGTCGCCGTCGTTGAAGAATTTCAGAGTCTTTTCGACCGCGGCAAGGAAGTCTTCAGCAGATCCGATGTCGTTGATGGCGACCTGCTTGGGTGCCCGTTCGGTCGTTGCGATTGTCATGTAGTAGTTGCTCCAGGATGGACATAATTAGGCCACGCGCAGAAAGAGTGATCTTTTTTTGCTCCGCGCATGGCAACGGATAGGACGTCACAAACGTGACGTTCAAGCTTAGCTGTTTGCGGAGGCGTGCGGCAACCTCGCGGATGAGCGCTACTTCAGCAGCGCGGACCGGAGAGTGTCGAGGCCGACGCCGCCGAGGTCGAGGGCCTTGCGGTGGAATTCCTTGATCGAGAAGGCGTCGCCCTCGCGTTCCTTGTACGTGTCCCGCAGCTGCTCCCAGATGCGCTGCCCCACCTTGTAGGACGGGGCCTGCCCGGGCCAGCCGAGGTAGCGGTTCACCTCGAACTTGACGAAGCCCTCGTTCATGTTGACGTTCTTGCCCATGAAGTCGAGGGCGTAGTCGGCGTTCCAGGTGCCGGACCCGTCGGGCAGCGGCTTTCCGAGGTGCACGCCGATGTCGAGGACCACGCGGGCGGCGCGCATCCGCTGCCCGTCGAGCATGCCGAGCCGGTCGGCGGGGTCGTCGAGGTAGCCCAGCTGCTCCATCAGGCGTTCCGCGTAGAGCGCCCAGCCCTCGGCGTGTCCCGAGGTGCCGGCGAGCTGGCGGCGCCAGGTGTTGAGTTTCGCGCGGTTGTAGACGGCCTGGCCGATCTGCAGGTGGTGCCCAGGGACGCCCTCGTGGTAGACCGTGGTGAGTTCGCGCCAGGTGTCGAACTCGGTGACGCCGGCCGGAACGGACCACCACATCCGGCCGGGGCGGGAGAAGTCGTCCGTGGGGCCGGTGTAGTAGATGCCGCCCTCCTGGGTGGGGGCGATCATGCACTCGAGTTTCTTGATCTCGTCGGGGATGTCGAACTGGGTCTCCGAGAGCTCGGCGACGGCGCGGTCGCTGGTCTCCTGCATCCACTTCTGCAGGGCGTCGGTGCCGTGCAGTTTGCGGCTGGGGTCGGTGTCGAGGAACGCGATGGCCTCGAGCACGCTGGCGCCGGGCTTGATCTGGTCGGCGATGCTTTCCTGTTCGGCGACCATCCGGGCGAGTTCCTCCCGGCCCCACTCGTAGGTTTCGTCGAGGTCGATTTTCGCGCCGAGGAACCGGCGCGAGGCCAGGGCGTAGAGTTCGCGGCCGATCGCATCCTTCTCGGTGGCGGCGGGCTGGAGCTCGTCGGCGAGGAAGGCGGCCAGCTTGCCGTACGCGGCTGCGGAGCTCTGGGCGGCTGTGCCCAGGTCCCTGGCCAGGCTGGCGGGCAGGCTGCCCTCGGCGAGCGTGGCGTCCGAGGTGAAGTGCGTGAAGAAGCCGTCGTTGGCCGCGTGGCGCTTGGCCTGCAGGAACACCTCCTGCACCTGGCGGCGGGCCGGCGTGATCCCGCGCTCGATGCCGAGGCGGAGCGTCTCGATGTAGCCGTCGATCGCGGCCGGCAGGCTGCCGAGGCGCGAGGAGATGTTCTCCCAGTCGCCGACCGTGTCGGTGGGCATGAGGTCGAAGATCTCCCGGATGCCCTGGGCCGGGGAGGCGATCACGTTCAGGTCGCGCAGCTGCAGCTGGGCCTCGGAGCTCTCGACCTCGAGGGCGAGGTCGCTGCGCAGGTCCGTCTGGGTCACCTCGTCGACGTCGTCGACGGCCGTGGCGGCATCCAGCCGGGCGATGACCCGCTTGGCCGCCTCGATCGTGCGTTCGTGGCCGGCCGGCGAATAGTCGCCGAAGCGGCCGTTGCCCTCGGTGCGCCCGATGTAGGTGCCGACGGTGGGGTCGATTTCGACGAGGGTGTCTACCCACTCTTCGGCAATCCGGTCGATTGCCGTCGGGGTGCGCTGGATGTCATGAGTCATGGGCACGAGCCTAGGACACGCAGTGCGCCGAGAGCGGGAGCCTCACGCGGAGGCGCGCCGGGGCGCCGGGGCGCCGAGCTCGACCGTTCCGGTCGAGTTTGCCCTGCAGACCAGTCAAGGTCGACCGGAAGTGCCAAACTCGGCGAACCGCGACCCGATCAGTGCGCCGCCTCGTCCCAGTTCCGGCCGCGGCCGATCTGCACGTCCAGGGGCACCAGCAGGTCCGCCGCGGTCGACATCCGGAGGGTGACCACCGAGCGAAGCGCCTCGAATTCGCCGGGGGCCACGTCGAAGACGAGTTCGTCATGAACCTGGAGCAGCATCCGAGACTCCATCGCCGCCTCGCTGAGGTCTTCGGCGATGCCGATCATCGCGAGCTTCATGATGTCGGCGGCGGAGCCCTGGATCGGCGCGTTCAGGGCGGCGCGCTCGGCGTTTTCCCGCAGCACCCGGTTGGGGCTGTGCAGTTCGGGGAAGGGGCGCCGGCGGCCGAAGATCGTCTCGGTGTAGCCGTCGATTTTCGCCTGTTCGACGACGTGGCGGAGGTAGTCGCGCACGGCGCCGAAGCGGGAGAAATAGTCGGTCATCAGCTGCTTGGCCTCGCTGCTCTGGATGCGCAACTGCTTCGACAGCCCGAACGCGCTCAGGCCGTAGGCGAGACCGTAGGACATGGCCTTCACCCGGGAGCGCATTTGCGGGGTGACCTCGTCGGGGGCGACGCCGAAGATCCGCGATCCCACGAACCGGTGCAGGTCCTCGCCGGCGTTGAACGCCTCGATCAGCCCGGCGTCGCCGGAGAGGTGCGCCATGATCCGCATCTCGATCTGCGAATAGTCGGCGGTGAGCAGGCACTCCGCGCCCTCGCCGGCCTGGAACGCGGCCCGGATCCGGCGGCCCTCCTCGGTGCGGATGGGGATGTTCTGCAGGTTCGGGTCGTTCGAGGAGATCCGTCCGGTGGCCGTGCCGATCTGCACGTAGTTGGTGTGGATCCGCCCGGTCTCGTCGATCGCCTTGTCCAGCGTTTCCACGATCTGGCGCAGCTTGGTGGCGTCGCGGTGCTTCAGCAGGAGGTCCAGGAACGGATGCGGGTTGCTGGCCTGGAGATCGGCGAGGGCGCCGGCATCCGTCGTGAACCCGGTCTTGTTCGCCCGGGTGCGCGGCATTCCCAGCTGGTCGAAGAGCACCTCCTGCAGTTGCTTGGGCGAGCCGAGGTTCACCTCGCGGCCGATCTCGGCGTACGCGCCCGCGGCCAGGTGCGCCGCCGTGTCCCCCAGCTCGGCGGAGAGCACCGCGAGCTGGTCGTGCGAGACAGAGATCCCGGCGAGCTCCATCTCGGCCAGTGCCCGCAGGGTGGGCATCTCAATCGCGGTAAGCACGTGGCGCGAGCCGGGGTCGAGCCTGTCCAGCACGGCCGTGGACAGGCGCAGGGTGTACCAGGCCTGCTGGGGTACTCCCCCGTCGGCGGACTCGTCCGGCACGAGCTGGTTGGGGTCGTGGACCGGGAGGACCTCGTCGAGGTACCGGGAGACCAGGTCGGCCAGGGTCTTGTCGGGGCCGCCGGGTCGCAGCAGCCAGCCGGCGACGAGGGTGTCGACGGCGAGCCCGCCGAGGACCAGGTTGCTGCGGCTGATCGCCTTGGCCTGGTGCTTGGCGTCGTGCATGATCTTGGGAGCATCGCTGGCCAGCCAGGCCTCGAAGGGCGCGTAGTCGGCGCGGTCGGGCTGCCACGGAAGGTTGAGAGCGTCGGTCCGGCTGGCCAGTCCGAATCCGATCGCCACGCCGCCCTGCACCTCGACGGTCAGCCCGAGCCCGTCCGGGCAGGCTGCGGTCGCGCGGGTGATCCACGCTTCCAGTTCCTCGTCGAGCAGGTCGTGGGCGCGCGGCGCGACCGGCAGGTCGGCGCGCGGCTCGGCCGGAGCGGCCACGGTCGCGGCAGCCGCGGTGTCCCCGCCCTCCAGCTTGATCACGCGTTCGAGCAGGCTCTTGAACTCGAGGCGGCCGAAGACCTCGCGCACGGCCTCCTGGTTGATCGGCGCGCGCCCGAGGTCGGTGATCTCGACCGGCAGGTCGAGGTCGGTGACCAGGTGGTTGAGGCGGCGGTTGCGGATCGCGTTGTCCTTCTGTTCGCGCAGATTGTTTCCGACGACGCCCTTGATCTCGTCGGCGTGCTCGAGGATGCCGTCCAGGCTGCCGTAGAGGCCCAGCCACTTCACCGCGGTCTTCTCGCCGACCTTGGAGATGCCGATCAGGTTGTCGCTGGTTTCGCCGACCAGGGCTGCGACATCCGGGTACTGGCCCGGGTCGACGCCGTAGCGTTCGCGCACGCGGTCGGGGTCGTACCGGGTCAGGGCGGAGACGCCCTGGCTGGCCGGGTAGAGCAGCGTCACGTTCTCGTTGACGAGCTGGATGGTGTCCCGGTCCCCGGACACGACGAGCACGTGGTATCCCTCTGTGGTGCCGCGCACCGACAGCGTCGCGAGGATGTCGTCGGCCTCGTAGTCGGCTTTGGTGAGGGTGGTGATGTTCATCGCCGCGAGGGCCTGCTCGAGCAGCGGCACCTGGCCGATGAACTCCGACGGCGTCGCGCCGCGGGTGCCCTTGTATTCCGGGTACTCCCTCGTGCGGAAGGAGGCTCGGGAGATGTCGAAAGCGACCGCGATGTGGGTCGGCTTCTCCGTGCGCAGGAGGCTGAGCAGCATCGACAGGAACCCATGGATGGCGTTGGTGTGCTGCCCGTCATGGGTTTGGAAACTGTCCAGCGGCAGGGCGTGAAACGCTCGGAACGCCAGGGAATGGCCGTCAATGATCATGAGGGTAGGCTTTTCGGAGTCCAACACACTCCCAGCCTACAAGCGTCCTCCGCCCGGGCCGGGCCAGCGATCAAAGGTGAACATGACCAATCAGACCCAGGATTCGCTCGCGTGGGTGCAGGAGCGCGGCGCGGGAGCCCTCGCCGAGAAGATGGGCATTGAGTTCCTGGAGTTCACCGCCCGGCGGGCCGTTGCCCGGATGCCGGTCGAGGGCAACACCCAGCCGGCGATGCTCATGCACGGCGGGGCATACGTCGTTCTGGGCGAGTCGCTCGGATCCATGGCCGCGAACCTGCACGCCGGTCAGGGGAAGCTGGCCGTCGGTATCGAAATCAATGCCACGCACACCGGGTCGGCCACCTCCGGCCATGTGACCGGGGTCTGCACCGCGATCCACCTGGGCCGGACGCTGACCACGCACGAGATCGTCGTCACCGACGACCGCGGACGCCGGTGCTCGACCATCCGGATCACGAACCTGATCAAGGACCTGCCGGGCGCGTCCTGACCGGGCGCTGGTGCCCCAGCCGGTGCCGGCTGGGCTGGGGCGGTCACCGTGACGGTTGTTGCCTGACGTCTATTTCTTGGCGGAGAGCTGCTCGATGATCGCCTGGGCGACGTCGTGCATGGTGAGGCGCCGGTCCATGGAGGCCTTCTGGATCCAGCGGAACGCCTCGGGCTCGGTGAGGCCCATCTTCTCGTTGAGCAGGCCCTTGGCCCGGTCGACGAGCTTGCGGGTCTCGAAGCGCTCGACCAGGTCGGCAACCTCGGCCTCGAGCGTGATGATCTGGCTGTAGCGCGAGAGGGCGATCTCGATCGCGGGCAGCAGGTCGTTGGGGGTGAACGGCTTCACGACGTAGGCGAGCGCACCGGCCTCGGTCGCACGCTCGACGAGCTCCTTCTGGCTGAACGCGGTCAGCAGCACGACCGGGGCGATGTGCGCCTTGGTGATGCGTTCGGCGGCGGAAATTCCGTCGAGGTGGGGCATCTTCACGTCCATGATGACCAGGTCCGGCCGGAGTTCCATGGCCAGGGCCACTGCCGTCTCGCCGTCGCCGGCCTCGCCGACGACCTCGAAGCCGTTGTCACGGAGAATCTCGACGATGTCAAGACGGATGAGGGATTCATCCTCCGCAACGACAACGCGGCGGGGAGGAGTGGGGGGAGTCTCTTGGTCGGTCACAGGCAAAAGCCTACGGTATTCTGGGGCAGGCGATGTGAGCCGGTGTGGCGGAATGGCAGACGCGGAGCACTCAAAATGCTTTGTTCGAAAGGACGTGTGGGTTCGAGTCCCACCACCGGTACCACTCACACCCTGATTGTCGCCGCCCACGCGCACCCAGCGCGGAACGCGCGCTGAGTCGCGGACAAAGTACCTTCCCGTGCGAATTGAAGGTGCTTTCTCCGCAACTCAGGCGCGCGCGGGCTGAGCGTCGCGAGCGGCCCACCAGGCGAACGCGTCGTCGACCACGTCGTCGATCCAGTCGAAACGGTCCAGGGCGGAGATCTCCGCCCTGGTGAACCAGCCCAGCTGCGACACTTCCTCCTGCTCGAGCCACTGCACGCCGGAGTTCAGCCGGCACGCGTACACGGTCGTGACATAGGACACCTGGTCGCCGTTCGGGTACGTGGTGGCCAGCCGTTGGCCACCGTAGCTCCCGACGACCCCGAGCACGTTTCCGTCGGCGCCCGTTTCCTCCATCAGTTCCCGGCGCACGGCATCCAGCGGTTCCTCGAATGGTTCGATGCCGCCGCCGATGAATCCCCATCTGTCGCCGGCGACGTGGCGGGCGAGCAGGAGACGGTCGTCGTCGTCGAACACCGCGGCGGTGACGCCGGGGAGGAGCACGAGGTCGTGCCCGATGTGGCGACGCAGGTGTGAGACGTAATCCGAGGCAGGCATGCGCCCCACCCTACGTCGGCGGCCGCCGAGTTGCGGACAAAGTACCTTCGCGCGCGAAAGGAAGGTGCTTTGTCCGCGACTCAGCCCCGCGGAGGGTCCCATGCAGCGCCCACTCATGGGGCGAACGTCAGGTCGGGGCGAACGTCAGGTGCGGGCGTACGCCGGAGCGACCTCGTTGTGGGCGTCGCCGACGCGGTGCACGCGGATGTCGTTGGTGGAACCGACGATTCCGGGAGGGGAACCGGAGATGACCACGACGGTGTCGCCGATTTCGGCCAGGCCCTCGCCGAGCAGCATGTCGTCGACCTGCCCGAACATGGCGTCCGTGTGGGTCACCCGGTCGACCAGGTAGGTCTGGATGCCCCAGGTCAGCGCCAGGCGGCGACGGATGCCGGGCTCCGGCGTGAAGGCCAGCATCGGGATCTTGGACCGCAGGCGGGACATCCGCCTCGCCGAGTCGCCGGATTCGGTGAAGATGCAGAGGTATTTCGCCTCGACGAATTCGGCCACTTCGATGGCGGCGAGGGTGATCGCGCCGCCCTGGGTGCGCGGCTTGTTCGTCAGCGGCTGGATGCGCTCCAGGCCGTGTTCCTCGGTGGACATGATGATCCGGGCCATGGTCTGCACGGTCACGACCGGGTACTCGCCGACGCTGGTCTCGCCGCTGAGCATCACGGCGTCCGCGCCGTCGAGCACGGCGTTGGCGACGTCGGAGGTTTCCGCGCGGGTCGGAACCGGGGAGTGGATCATCGACTCGAGCATCTGGGTGGCGACGATGACCGGCTTCGCCATACGGCGGGCGATCTCGACGGCGCGCTTCTGCACGATCGGCACGGCCTCGAGCGGGAGCTCGACGCCGAGGTCGCCGCGGGCGACCATGATGGCGTCGAAGGCATCGATGATCTCCTCGAGGTTTTCGACGGCCTGGGGCTTCTCGATCTTCGCGATCACGGGAACGCGACGGCCCTCCTCGGCCATGATGTTGTGCACCCGGGTGACGTCGGCGGCGTCGCGCACGAACGACAGGGCGATCAGGTCGGCGCCGAGGCGCAGGCCCCAGCGCAGGTCGGCCTCGTCCTTCTCGGACAGCGCGGGGACGTTGACGGCGACGCCGGGCAGGTTGATGCCCTTGTTGTTCGAGACGGGACCGGCGACGATCACGCGGGTGGTGACGACGATGCCATCCGTCGCCTCAACCTGAACCTTGACCTTGCCGTCGTCGATGAGCAGGAAGTCACCCGGCTGCACGTCGAGGGGCAGGCCCTTGTAGGTCGTTCCGGAGAGTTCCTTCGTGCCCACGACGTCCTGGGTCGTGATCTTGAAGGTGTCCCCGACCGCGAGCTCGTAGGGGCCGTCTTCGAACTTGCCGAGGCGGATCTTCGGTCCCTGGAGGTCGACCATCACGGCTACGGCGCGGCCGGAGTCGTTGGCGGCCTTGCGCACATTGGCGTAGATGCCCTCGTGGATGTCGTACGTTCCGTGACTCAGGTTCATCCGGCAGACGTCGACGCCCGCATCGATGATCGCCCGGATCTGCTCATACGTGGATGCTGCCGGCCCGAGGGTGGCGACGATTTTAGCGCGTCTCATACTGGTGGAGCTCCGATTTCCGCGCTGTCAGGGCGCATTGGGACTTGCGTAAGTTAGATCCCCCGGGGGGAAGTCTAGTTAGAGGGAGAACGGGCGGTCGGTCGGTGTGACCGGCGACGGCAGCTGGGTGTCGCCTTCGAGGAAGCGATCGACGGCCGCGGCGGCCGCCCGCCCCTCGGCGATCGCCCAGACGATGAGGGACTGGCCTCGTCCGGCGTCGCCGGCGACGAAGATGCCCTCGTGGCTGGTCTGGTAGTCGCCGTCGCGCCCCACGGCGCCGCGCTCGTCGAACGGCAGGCCGAGCTGGTGGCTGAGCTCCTGCGATTCGGGACCGGTGAAGCCGAGCGCGAGGAGCACGAGGTCGGCGGGGATTTCCCGCTCCGACCCCGCCCGGGGCACGCGTCGGCCGTCCATGTACTCGGTCTCGGCGACCCGGATGGCCCGGACCTCGCCCACCTCGTTGGCCAGGAATTCGACCGTCGAGGCGAGGAACTGCCTCGTGCCGCCCTCTTCATGCGCGCTCGACACCTCGAACAGGGTCGGCGACATCGGCCAGGGCTGGTGGTCGGGGCGGTCCTCGCCCGGCTGCCGGCCGATGGCCAGGTTCGTGACGGATGCGGCGAGCTGGCGGTGCGCCGTGCCGATGCAATCCGCACCGGTGTCTCCGCCTCCGAGCACGACCACATGCTTGCCCGCGGCGTCGATCTGCGCCTCGACGGTGTCGCCGGCGCCCGCCCGGTTCTGCTGCACGAGGTATTCCATCGCGAAGTGCACGCCGGGCAGGTCGCGGCCCGGGATCGGCAGATCGCGCGGGACGAGGGCGCCGGTGGCGATCACCACGGCGTCATAGCGGGTGCGCAGGGCATCCCAGGTGATGTCGACCCCGATGTTCACGCCCGCGCGGAACCGCGTGCCCTCCGCCGTCATCTGGGCCAGGCGCAGCTCGAGGTGCTTTTTCTCCATCTTGAAGTCCGGGATGCCGTAGCGCAGCAGTCCGCCGATGCGGTCGTCGCGTTCAAACACGGCGACGGTGTGCCCGGCGCGGGTGAGCTGCTGCGCGGCGGCCAGGCCGGCCGGTCCGGAGCCGACGACGGCGACGGTCTTGCCGGTGAGGCGGCCCGGCGGCTGCGGCTGAACCCAGCCGCTGGCGAATGCCTGGTCGATGATCGACACCTCGACCTGCTTGATCGTCACGGCCGGCTGGTTGATGCTGAGCACGCAGGAGGATTCGCACGGTGCCGGGCAGAGTCGTCCGGTGAACTCGGGGAAGTTATTGGTCGAGTGCAGGCGTTCGATCGCCTGGCGCCCCTCGTCTCGCCAGACGAGGTCGTTCCACTCGGGGATCAGGTTGCCGAGCGGGCAGCCCTGGTGGCAGAACGGCACTCCACAGTCCATGCAGCGCCCGGCCTGGCGCTTCAGCACGGCCGCGTCCCCCTGCTCGTAGACCTCTTTCCAGTCCATCAGCCGCACCGACACGGGGCGCCGCGGGGGGAGCTCCCGCTCCGTGGTCTTGAGGAAACCCTTCGGGTCAGCCATTGGTTGCCTCCAAAATGCGGTTCCAGACCACGACGCCGTCAGGGTCGAGACCCTCGTCGACGGCGCCTTGCCTGGTTTCCAGTACGGCCGCGTAGTCGCGCGGCAACACCTTGACGAAGGTCGACAGGGTGGTTTCGAGATCGGCCAGGAGCCGGCTTGCTAGCTCGGAGTCGGTCTGGTCGCGGTGCTGCTCGAGCAGGTCCCGGACGATTTCCCGGTCGGCGCCGCCGAGCGGGGTCAGCACGAGTTCGCCCGACTCAAGGGCCTCGCGGTTGACCAGTTCGGTGCGCAGACCGTGCACATACGCGGTCCCACCGGACATTCCCGCCCCGAGGTTGCGCCCGGTGCCGCCGAGGATGACGGCCAGGCCGCCGGTCATGTACTCGAGTGCGTGGTCGCCCACACCCTCGACGACCGCGATGGCCCCGGAGTTGCGCACCAGGAACCGCTCCCCCACGATCCCGCGGATGAACATGCTGCCCTGGGTGGCGCCGTAACCGATGACGTTTCCGGCGATCACATTCTCCTCGGCCGGGAACGAGCTGGCTCGGTCGGGGCGCACGACGATCTGGCCTCCGGAGAGCCCCTTGCCGACGTAGTCGTTCGAGTCGCCCTCGAGCCGGAGTGTGATGCCGCTGGGCAGGAAGGCGCCGAAGGACTGGCCGGCCGATCCGGTCAGGGTGACTTCGATGGATCCGGCCGGGAGCCCGTTCTCGCCATGGCGGAGGGTGACCTCGTGGCCGAGCATGGTTCCCACGGCGCGTTCGGTGTTGCGGATGGGGAGTGCGATCTGCACGTTCCCGCCGTGCTCGAGCACGCTCGCGCTGCGGCGGATCAGCTCGTTGTCGAAGTGCAGGTCCAGCTCGTGTTCCTGCGGCCGGCCGTACTGGCGCGGCTCGGAGTCGGGGAAGTCCGGACCGACCAGGATCGGCGCCAGGTCGAGCCCCGACGCCTTCCAGTGCCGCACCGCGCCGTTCATGTCGAGCAGCTCGCGGCGGCCGACGGCCTCCTCGAGGCTGCGGAAGCCGAGCTCGGCCAGGTACTCCCGCACCTCCTGCGCGATGAACTCGAAGAAGTTCACGACGTGGTCGGCCTTGCCGGTGAAACGCGCCCGCAGTTCGGGGTTCTGGGTTGCGACGCCCACCGGGCAGGTGTCGAGGTGGCAGACCCGCATCATGATGCACCCCTCGACCACGAGGGGCGCGGTGGCGAACCCGAACTCCTCGGCGCCGAGCAGCGCGCCGATGATGACATCCCGGCCGGTCTTCAGCTGGCCGTCAACCTGCAGCACGACCCGGTCGCGCATGCCGTTGAGCATGAGCGTCTGCTGGGTTTCGGCCAGGCCCAGTTCCCAGGGCGTCCCGGCGTGTTTGAGCGAGTTGAGCGGGCTGGCCCCTGTCCCCCCGTCGTGGCCCGACACGAGGATGACGTCGGAGAGCGCCTTGGCGACCCCGGCCGCGACCGCGCCGATACCGGACTGGCTGACCAGCTTGGTGTGGATCCGGGCCTTCGGGTTGGCTCGTTTGAGGTCGAAGATGAGCTGTTTGAGGTCTTCGATGGAGTAGATGTCGTGGTGCGGCGGAGGCGAGATCAGGCCGACCCCGGCCGTGGCGTGCCGGGTGCGGGCGATCCACGGGTACACCTTGGTCGGCGGCAGCTGGCCGCCCTCGCCGGGCTTGGCTCCCTGCGCGAGCTTGATCTGGATGTCGTCGGCGTGGGTCAGGTACATGCTCGTGACGCCGAACCGGCCGGAGGCCACCTGCTTCACGGCGCTGCGGCGCTCGGGGTCGAGCAGGCGGTCGAGGTCTTCGCCGCCCTCACCGGTGTTGGACTTGCCGCCCAGCCGGTTCATCGCGATCGCGAGGGTCTCGTGGGCTTCCTGGGAAATGGAGCCGTAGCTCATGGCGCCGGTGGAGAACCGTTTCACGATCGACTCGACCGACTCGACCTCGTCGAGCGGCACGGCCTGGCGCTGCCCGGTGTTCAGCGCGAACATCCCGCGCAGCGTCATCAGGTTCTCCGCCTGGTCGTCGACGAGTTTCGTGTACTCGCGGAAGACGTCGTAGCGGCGCGTGCGGGTGGAGTGCTGCAGGCGGAAGATTGTCTCCGGGTTGAAGAGGTGCGGCGACCCGTCCCTGCGCCACTGGTATTCGCCGCCGGTCGACAAGCGCTCGTGCGCCGTCACGGCGGCGTCCGCCGGGTACGCCATGCCGTGCCGGCGGTCGTTCTCGGCCGCGATCACGTCGATGCCGACGCCGCCGAGCTTGCTCGTCGTGCCGGTGAAGTACTGGTCGACGAACGCCTGGCTCAGCCCGACCGCTTCGAAGGCCTGCGCGCCGGCGTAGGAGGAGACGGTGGAGATGCCCATCTTGGACATGATTTTGAGCACGCCCTTGCCCAGCGCGGTGATCACGTTGCGCACGGCCTTCTCGGGCGTGACGGTGGTGATGAATCCGCTGCGAACGAGGTCTTCGCAGGTTTCCATGGCCAGGTAGGGATTGACCGCCGAGGCGCCGTAGCCGATCAACAGCGCGACGTGGTGCACCTCGCGCACGTCGCCCGCTTCAACGACGATGCCGACCTTCATCCGGTTCTGCGCGCGGATCAGGTGGTGGTGCACACCGGCGATCATCAGCAGCGAGGGAATCGGGGCGAGATCCTTGGTCGAATCGCGGTCGGAGAGAACGATGAAGTGGGCGCCGTCCTCGATGGCCTCGTCGACCTCGTCGCACATCTCGGCAATTCGCGCGGACAGCGCGTCGGGGCCGTCGTCGAAGCGGTACAGCCCGCGGATGGTCGTCGTGGTCCGGCTCCCGGGCGAGGTGGCGATGTGCTGGATCTTGGCCAGCTCGTCGTTGTCGATCACCGGGAAATCGAGTACAACCTGCCGGGCGTGCTCCGGTCCGGCGGACAGGAGGTTGCGCTCCGGACCCAGTCCCAGCTTCAGGGAGGTGACGACGGCCTCGCGGATGGAGTCGAGCGGGGGGTTGGTCACCTGCGCGAACTGCTGGGTGAAGTAGTCGAAGAGCAGGCGCGGGCGTTCGCTCAGCACCGCGATGGGGGTGTCGGAGCCCATCGCGCCGAGTGGTTCGGCGCCGGTGCGGGCCATCGGTGCGAGCAGGATCCGCACCTCTTCCTCGGTGTAGCCGAACGTGCGCTGCCGCCGTACGACGGATGCCGGCGGGTGCACGATGTGCTCCCGGTCGGGCAGGTCCTTGAGGTTGATCCGGCCGGCGTCCAGCCACTGGCCCCAGGGTTCGCTGGCAGCGAGTTCCGACTTGATCTCGTCGTCCTCGATCAGCCGGCCGGCCTCGGTGTCGACGAGGAACATCTTGCCCGGGCGCAGGCGCCCCTTGCGCACGATCCGGGCCGGATCGATGTCGAGCACGCCGATTTCGCTGGCGAGCACCACGAGGCCGTCATCCGTGATCAGGTACCGGCCGGGGCGCAGCCCGTTGCGGTCGAGGGTGGCGCCGACGAGGGAGCCGTCGGTGAACACGATCGCGGCGGGGCCGTCCCACGGCTCCATCGACATCGAGTGGTACTCGTAGAACGCGCGGCGTTCCTCATCCAGGTCGGTCTGGTTCTCCCACGCCTCGGGCACCATCATCATCACGGCGTGCGGCAGCGAGCGGCCGGACAGGCTGAGCAGCTCGACGACCTCGTCGAAGGAGGCGGAGTCGCTGCCGCCCGGCGTGACGATCGGCAGCAGCGGTGCGAGGTCACCCAGCAGCTCGGATTGGAGCTGCGACTGGCGCGCACTCATCCAGTTGCGGTTGCCCTGCACGGTGTTGATCTCGCCGTTGTGGGCGATCATCCGGAACGGCTGGGCCAGCGGCCACGACGGGAAAGTGTTGGTGGAGTAGCGGGAGTGCACGAGCGCGAGCTTCGAGACGAAGCGCGGGTCGGAGAGGTCCGGGTAGAAGGGCTCGAGCTGCAGCGTCGTGACCATCCCCTTGTAGACGAGCGTGCGGCAGGACAGGGAGGCGAAGTAGATCTCGAGTTCGCGTTCGGCGCGCTTCCGCAGTCGCACGGCCTGGCGGTCCAGGTCGATGCCGCCGAGCGTTTCGCCGGACTCGGTCGTGCGGGCGCTCTGCACGTACAGCTGCTGGATTGCGGGCATCGCGGCGCGGGCCAGGGAGCCCACCTCGTTCGGGCGCACGGGGACCTCACGCCAGCCGAGGATGGTGAGGTTCTCCTCCTGGGCGATGCGGGCGATCTGGCGCTTGATGCTGCTGCGGAGCGTCGGGTCGGTGGGCAGGAAGACGTTGCCCACCGCGTAGCGGCCGGCCGGGGGCAGGGCGAAATCGGCGACCTCGCGCAGGAAGGCATCCGGGATCTGGGTGATGATGCCGGCTCCGTCACCGGTGCCGGCATCCGAGCCCACCGCTCCGCGGTGCTCGAGATTGCGGAGCGCGTCCAGCGCGAGGGTGATGATGTCGTGCCCGGCCGTGCCGCGCAACGTTGCGACCATGGCGAGGCCGCAGGCGTCACGCTCCTCGGCGGGGTTGTACAGGCCCTGCGGCTCGGGCGGGCTGCCGAAGCGGGAAAAGGGTGATGTCTGGGCCATGGGACCGTCCTCACGAAGTAACTGGCAAGTAGGGACGACTTTGGCCCGTGGGAGGGTGAGACTTGCACGCCGGCCCGTCATACCGGGACCGGCCGTGGACCGCGTGGGTGGTTACCGGTCCTGGGGAGGCGAGTCGCGGGTGCTTGTGGCGGCGACGTCACCCGATTCGATGGGTTCGCCGGCTTCGTCGCCGTGATCCTCTGATTCAAAATCGTTGTCCTCAGATTCTACCTCAGCGTCCGGACGCTTCCATTCGCGCCCCGGAACATAGACCGAGATCGGAACGCCGGTGTGACGGTGCCGCTGCACGAGGATGATGACAATGCCGAGCACGACGGCGGCGATCGAGGCCCACACGTTCGTGCGGAGGCCGAGGATGATCTCGCTGGGGTCGACGCGGATGCTCTCGAACACGCTGCGGCCGGCGCCGTACCAGATGAGGTACACGCCGAAGGCCTTGCCCCAGCGCAGGTTGATCCGGCGCTCGAGCACGATGATGACGGCCACGCCGACCAGGTTCCAGATGATCTCGTAGAGGAAGGTGGGGTGGAACAGCGTCCCGGGCGGCAGGCCGAGCGGGTAGGCGGCGTTGGTCGACTCGATCTCCAGCCCCCACGGCAACGTGGTCGGCAGCCCGAACAACTCGTGGTTGAACCAGTTGCCGAGGCGCCCCATCGCCTGCGCGAGCAGCATGCCGGGCGCCACGGCGTCGAGGAACGACCAGAAGCGGATTCCGGACAGCCGGCAACCGATGTACGCACCGACGGCGCCGCCGATCAACGACCCGAAGATCGCGTTGCCGCCCTTCCAGATCGCGAACACGTCCCACAGGTTGGCGCCCTCGTAGAAGTAGTCGCCGGGGTGGGTGAGGACGTGGTAAATCCTGGCCCCGATAATGCCCAGCGGGACGGCCCAGAGGATGATGTCGAGCACGACGCCCGGCTCGCCGCCGCGCCTGGTCAGGCGCCGCGAGGTCAGTATGGTTGCGGCGATGATGCCGGCGAGGATGCACAGCGCGTAAGCGTGAATGCGGAACGGGCCGAGGTCGAAGAAGCTCCACTCGGGGCTCGGGATGCTCAGGGGCATAAACACTGGTGTACAGCCTTTCATCGTGGTGCATGCGTCACTCGGCGGCGGATTCGCGTCCGCCTCGATCAATTCAGCCTAGTTGGCGGGCCGGATGTCCTGTGTTGCGGATGTCCTGTGTTCCGGCGGCGAGTCGCTTCGCGAGTGCGGCGACGGCGTCGACTCCCCCATCGGACAGCGCCTTCACCAGGGCGGAACCCACGATTGCGCCGTCGGCGTAGCCGAGGATCTCGCGCACCTGTTCCGGCGTGGAGATGCCGACTCCGACGCAGATGCTGGTCGAACCGGCCGCGTGCAGCCGGTCGACGAGGATGCGTGCGGCAGCGTCGACATCGGCCCTGGCGCCGGTGATCCCCATGGTGGAGACGGCGTAGACGAACCCGCGGCTCGCGGCGACGGCCTGGGCGAGCCGGGCGTCGGAGGACGACGGTGCGGCCAGGAAGACCCGGTCGAGGCCGGTTCGTTCGCTGGCGGCCATCCACTCGGCTGCTTCGTCGGGGATGAGGTCCGGGGTGATCAGGCCGGCGCCGCCGGCGGCGAGCAGGTCGTCCGCGAACCGGTCGACGCCGTACTGCAGCACGGGGTTCCAGTAGGTCATCACGAGCACGGGCGCGTCGACCTGCGCGGTGATGGCCTTGACGGCCTCGAAGCCGTGGCGCAACCGGAATCCGCCCGCCAGCGCCTGCTGGGTTGCGGCCTGGATGACCGGGCCGTCCATGACCGGGTCGGAGTAGGGCAGTCCGAGTTCGAGGATGTCGACGCCGTTATTGACGATCGCGACGGCGGCGTCGATGCTCTCGCGCAGGGTCGGGAATCCGACCGGCAGGTACCCGATCAGGGCGCCGCTGCCGGCCTCGCGGCGGAGGGCAATGGTCTTCTCGACCGCGCTGGTGATGGCGCCTGTGCCAGAGCCTGTGCCGGTGCCGGTGCCGCTCATGACTGTGCCGCCTCTGCGTCGAGCAGGTCGAAGTAGCGGCCGGCGGTCTCCATGTCCTTGTCGCCGCGGCCGCTGAGGTTGACGAGAATGGTCGCGTCCGGGCCGAGTTCACGGCCGAGCTCGAGCGTGCCGGCGAGGGCGTGGGCCGATTCGATCGCGGGGATGATTCCCTCCGTGCGGCTGAGCAGGCGGAGCGCGTCCATGGCCTGGGCGTCGGTGACGGGCAGGTACGAGGCACGGCCGATGGACGCCAGCCAGGCGTGCTCCGGCCCGACCCCCGGGTAGTCGAGGCCGGCGGAGATGGAGTGCGACTCGATGGTCTGGCCGTCCGCGTCCTGCAGCATGAGGCTGCGTGCCCCGTGCAGCACACCCGGGCTGCCCTTGGTGATGGTGGCGGCGTGACGGGGCGTGTCGACGCCCTCCCCGGCCGCCTCATAGCCGTAGAGGGCCACCTCGGTGTCGTCGAGGAAGGCGTGGAAGATGCCCATCGCGTTCGACCCGCCGCCGACGCACGCGGTGACGGCGTCGGGCAGGCGGCCGGTGAGGTCGAGGACCTGCTGGCGCGCCTCCTCGCCGATGATCTTCTGGAAATCCCGCACCATGGCCGGGAACGGGTGCGGCCCCGCGACGGTGCCGAAGATGTAGTTGGTGTTGCCGACGTTGGTCACCCAGTCGCGCATGGCGTCGTTGATGGCGTCCTTGAGGGTGCGGGAGCCGGACTTCACGGCGACGACCTCGGCGCCGAGGAGACGCATCCGGGCCACGTTCAGGGCCTGGCGCTGGGTGTCGACCTCGCCCATGTACACGACGCAGTCCAGGCCAAACAGGGCGGCGGCGGTCGCCGTGGCCACGCCGTGCTGGCCGGCGCCGGTTTCGGCGATCACCCGGGTCTTGCCGATCCGCTTGGTGAGCAGCGCCTGGCCGAGCACGTTGTTGATCTTGTGCGAGCCGGTGTGGTTGAGGTCTTCCCGCTTGAGGATGACGCGGGCGCCGCCGGCGTGGGCGGCGAAACGCGGCACCTCCGTGATGATCGAGGGCCGGCCCGTGTAGGTGCGGTGCAGTTCCATCAGCTCCGCGGCGAAGGCGGGATCCTCGCGGGCGAGGGCGTATTCGGCGCTGAGTTCGTCGAGGGCGGCCATGAGCGATTCGGGCACCCAACGGCCGCCGAAGTCGCCGAAGTAGGGGCCGGATTCTGTGCGTAGAGACATGTATTAAACCGCCAGGAACTCGGTGAGGGTACGGATGGGATCGTTCGTGACGAGGGCCTCGCCGACGAGCACGACGTCGGCGCCGGCCGCGCGGTAATGGGCGACGTCGGCCGCTGTCTTGACCGCGGACTCAGCGACGCGCACGACGCCGGACGGGATGCGGTCGGCGAGCGTTCCGAACAGGTTCTGGTCGAGCTCGAACGTCGACAGGTCTCGGGCGTTCACCCCGACGAGGCTGGCGCCGATGTCGAGAGCCCGGTGCACCTCGTCGGCGCTGTGCGTTTCGACCAGCGCGGTCATGCCCAGTTCGCGCACGAGGTCGTGCAGGGACTGGAGGGTTCCCTGGTCCAGCGCGGCGACGATGAGGAGCACGAGGTCGGCTCCGGCGGCCCTGGCCTCGAAGACCTGGTACGGGTCACCGATGAAGTCCTTGCGCAGCACGGGGATGCTCACGGCGGCCCGCACCTGCTCCAGGTCGTTCAGCGACCCCTTGAACCGTCGGCCTTCGGTGAGCACGCTGATGGCGCTGGCCCCGCCGAACTCGTAGGACACGGCGAGGGCGGCCGGGTCGGGGATCTCGGCGAGCCGGCCCCTGGAGGGGCTGGCGCGCTTCACCTCGGCGATGATCTTGACGCGTTCGGCCGGCGCGAGGGCGGACAGGGCGTCTAGCGCCGGGGCGCGGACGAGGGCCGCCGCCTCGACCTCGGCGTACGGCCGGACGGCCCGGCGCGCTTCGGCGTCGGCCACGGCACCGGCAAGGAGCTCGCTCAGCACTCGGTCAATGACTCTCTGGCGCGAACCGGGAACCGCCGACGCCGTAGCCGACCTTCGCCATGACCCACCCGACGATGGCGCCGACGAGCAGGAGGCCGGCGGAGGCCCAGACGAGCCACGCCAGGTCGAAGAAGAACGCGACGGTTCCGATGGTGAAAGCGAGAAGCATAATCGTGACGGCGGTCCACGCCGCCGTCGAATGGCCGTGACCGGGGTCCGACTCGAAGCTCATGGTTCTCCTCTTATGCGTTGATATTGGGGTAATGATTTTGGTGCCCTGACGGGCGAAACAAGTCTAGCGGCCCATCGCTTGCCGGGCGGTCAGCGGGACCGACCGGTGGTCGGGTCGTCGCCGCGGCTCAATTCGTCCCAGTCGTCGACGGCGTCGCGGGGCGGCGCCTCCGCCGTGTCGTCGGCGCCGGTCGGACGCGCGGGCTCGAGCCGGACGCTCTGGTAGCGGGTCGTCGGGCCCGGCCAGCGGCGGGCCGTGACGACGATGCCGACACCGACCAGGGCCATGAAGACCCCCGAGGCCAGGGCAACGAACGGCCAGGCGGACACGGTCGGATCGACCAGTGCGACGACGATCGATTCCTTGCCGGAGATGCCCGTGGCATCCGTGACCGCCGCGGCGCTCGCCCCCGCGGGGTCGCGCAGCGCCAGGAAGGCGCCGAGGAAGACGGAGGCCCCGAGGAGCACCTCGAGCAGGCCGAGAACCACGCGGATGATCGGCCCGGCGATGGTGAGGGCGGCGCCCAGGGCGAGGCCGGCCAGGGCCAGCGCGGTCAGCGCCGGTGAGGCCGTCGTCCCGGTCACCTCGAGGTGTTCCTGGGCCGAGCCGCTCGTCGCGACGCCCGCCACAATCCAGACCTGGGTCCAGGAGAGGAGGGCGAGCCCGCTGGCGGCGAGCACGCCGAGGATGAACCCGAGTTTCAGGCGCCGGCCGCCGGGCATCAGGACACCCGTTTCATCGCGTTGGCCACGGCGACCGCCCGGAGGGGCGCAGCGGCCTTGTTCTGCGATTCCTGGTACTCCGACGCCGGGTCGGAGTCGGCGACGAGGCCTCCGCCGGCCTGCACCCGGGCCACCCCGTCCATGATCAGGGCGGTGCGGATGGCGATGGCCAGGTCCGCGTCGCCGGCGAACCCGAAGTAGCCGACCACTCCCCCGTAGACGCCGCGCTGGGCGGGCTCGAGCGAGTCGATGATCTCCAGCGCGCGCGGCTTCGGAGCGCCGGACAGCGTGCCGGCCGGGAACGTCGCCCGGAAGACATCCAGGGCCGTCTTCGTCGGCAGCAGGTTGCCCTCCACCGACGACACGAGGTGCATGATGTGGCTGAAGCGCTCGACCCGCATGAACTCGGTCACCTCGACCGATCCGGGGGCGCAGACCTTGAGCAGGTCGTTCCGGGCGAGGTCGACGAGCATGAGGTGCTCGGCACCCTCCTTCTCGTCGGCCGCGAGTTCGGCCTCGAGGTCGGCATCCTCCTCCGGCGTCGCCCCGCGAGGCTTGGAGCCCGCGATGGGGTGCGTGAAGACGCGGTCGTTCTGCACCTTCACCAGCGCCTCCGGGGAGGAGCCGACGATCCAGTAGGGCTCGCCGGCGGGCGAGAGCATGCTGAGCAGGTACATGTACGGGCTCGGGTTGAGGCTGCGGAGCACCCGGTACACGTCGATCGGATGCGCGGTGCAGTCCTGGTCGAACCGCTGCGAAATGACGACCTGGAACACGTCTCCGTCACGGATGTGCTGCTTCGCCGTGTCGACGGAGGCGAGGAAATCGGCTCGTTCGGTGCGGTTCGTCGGGTTCGGCAGGGTGGTCAGGTCCACCTCGGCGAGCCAGGCCTCGTTCGGCCGGGCCAGCCGGGCCTGCAGCGCGTCGAGGCGGGCCTGGGCGCCGGCCCACAGTGAGGCTTCGGTCTCGTGGCCGTCGTTGAGCACGTTGGCGATCAGCTGGACCGTGCCGAACTTGTGGTCGATCACGACGAGGTCGGCCACGAAGCTGAAGGCCTGGCCGGGAACGTCATAGTCGGCCGGGGGCTGGTCCGGCAGCCGTTCGATCTGGCGGATGGCCTCCCAGCCGATGAAGCCCACCAGGCCGCCGGTGAGCGGCGGGTGGCCCAGCAGCCGCGGGGTCTGCCACCGTTCGTACAGGTGGGCGAGGGCGGCCAGCGGGCCGAGACCGGCTGCGTCGCCGAGGGCGCGCTCCTCCGACAGTCCGTAGTCGAGCCAGTGCGACTCGTCGCCCTGCTGGGTGAGGACGCCGAACGAGGACACTCCGACGAAGGAGAACCGCGACCAGATGCCGCCCTGCTCGGCCGATTCGAGCAGGAAGCTGCCCGGTTTTCCGTCGGCCAGCTTGCGGAAGATGCCCACGGGCGTCTCGCCGTCGGCGAACAGCTCGCGCATGACCGGGATCACCCGGTGATCGGCCGTGAGCTCGGCGAATTCGGCGGGGGTGGTGGTGCCGGTGGGGCTCACTCCGCGGCCCCCGACGGTGCTCCCGGCGACGGTGCTCCCGGCGACTGCGGGTCACCGACGAGCACCTCGAGGCCGCGACCGTCGAAGCAGGTGCGGGTGCCGGTGTGGCAGGCCACGCCGATCTGGTCGACCGTGACGAGGAGGGTGTCCGCATCGCAGTCGAGTGCGGCCGAGCGCACATACTGCGCGTGCCCGGACGTGTCACCCTTGCGCCAGTACTCCTGGCGGCTGCGGGACCAGAACGTGACCCGGCCCTCGGTGAGCGTGCGCCGCAGCGCCTCCCGGTCCATCCACCCGAGCATGAGCACCTCCAGCGTGTCCCACTGCTGGATCACGGCCGGCAGCAGGCCGTCGGAAGTGAAGGCGGCCTTCTCCAGTCCGTCCTCGATGCTCATCAGGGGGCTCATCAGCGCACCAGCATTCCGGCGTTCGCGAGCTCGCGCTTCACGTCGCCTATCGTGAGTTCACCGCTGTGGAACACGGATGCCGCGAGCACGGCGTCTGCGCCGGCGGTGATGGCGGGCGGGAAGTGTTCGAGCCGGCCGGCCCCGCCGGAGGCGATGAGCGGCACCGTGCTCAGCTCACGCATCAGCGTGATCAGTTCCAGGTCGAAGCCCTGCCGGGTGCCGTCGGCGTCCATCGAGTTCACCAGCAACTCGCCGGCACCCAGGCCGATGGCGGTGCGGGCCCAGGCGAGGGCATCCAGGTCGGTTTCGGTGCGGCCGCCGTGGGTGGTGACGACGAAGCCGGATTCGGTGCGCTCGCTCCGTTTCACGTCCAGCGAAAGCACGAGCACCTGGGAACCGAACCGGTCGGCGATCTCGGCGATCAGCGCCGGACGGGCGATCGCGGCGCTGTTGATCCCGACCTTGTCGGCCCCGTTCGCCTGCAAACGGGACACGTCCTCGACGCTGCGTATGCCGCCCCCGACAGTCAGCGGGATGAACACCTGCTCCGCCGTGGCGCGCACGACGTCGTAGGTGGTCGAGCGGTTGTCCACGGTCGCGGTCACGTCGAGGAAGGTGAGCTCGTCGGCGCCCTGCTCGTAGTACCGGCGGGCAAGCTCGACCGGGTCACCGGCATCCCGGAGGTTCTGGAAGTTGACGCCCTTGACGACGCGTCCGTTGGCCACGTCGAGGCACGGGATCACACGCACCGACAGGGTCATGTTTTGCGCTCCACAGTCATATTCTCCACCGGAACCCGCGTTACAGGCGTGCGTTGTGGATCGTGCTGACGAGGATGGCCCGGGCGCCGAGCTCGTACAGCGCGTCCATCACGTGGTTGGTGTCGACCCGCGGGATCATCACGCGCACAGCGACCCAGTCCGGGTCGCGCAGCGACGAGACCGTGGGCGACTCGATGCCGCTGGCCAGCCGGCAGGCCGCATCCAGCTTGTCGAGGGGAACGTCATAGTCCACGAGCACATACTGGCGGGCAACGAGCACGCCCTGCAGCCGGCGGAGCAGGGTCGCGACGCCCGGATTCTCGTTCTCTGAGCTGATCAGCACGGCGGTGGACTCGAGGATGACCGGGCCGAAGATTTCCAGGCCGGCCTTGCGCAGGGTCGAGCCGGTGGAGACGACGTCGGCGACGGCATCCGCGACACCGAGCTGCACGGCGGATTCGACGGCGCCGTCGAGGGTGACCAGGTCGACGCTGACGCCGTGGCCGGCCAGGAACTTCTCGACCAGGCCGGGGTAGCTCGTGGCGACGCGGAGCCCGGCCATGTCGGAGAGCGTGGTGAACCGGCCGGCGGGTCCGGCGAAGCGGAAGGTGGAGTCGCCGAAGTCGAGGCTGGCGATCTCCCGCGCCGGGGAGTGCGAGTCGAGCAGGAGGTCGCGGCCGGTGATTCCGACGTCCAGGGCACCGGAGCCGACATAGGTGGCGATGTCGCGCGGGCGGAGGTAGAAGAACTCGACCCCGTTGCGCGGGTCGGCGACCACGAGGTCGCGGGGGTCCCGGCGGCCGGTGTAGCCGGCCTCGAGGAGCATCTGGGCGGCGGTTTCGGACAACGAACCCTTGTTGGGCACGGCAATTCTCAGCATGTCAGTACTCTCTGTGCGCGCTTCCGCGCCGCGGCCTTCTGCGGCGGGGGTGGTGGTCGACGACGTCATCGTGGGTGGCGGGATCCGGTCACAGGTGTCGGTGTCACAGGTGTCGGTGTCACAGGTGTCGGTGTCACTGGTGTCCGTGTCACTGGTGTCCGTGTCACAGATGTCGGTAGACGTCGGCCGGGGACAGACCCTTGGCCAGCATGAGAACCTGCAGGTGGTACAGAAGCTGCGAAATTTCTTCCGCGGTTTCATCATCGCTCTGGTATTCGGCCGCCATCCAGACTTCGGCGGCTTCCTCGACGATCTTCTTGCCAATGGCGTGGACGCCGGCATCCAGCTCGCGCACCGTCCCGGAGCCCTCGGGCCTGGTCAGTGCCTTGTCGCTGAGCTCAGCGAAGAGGTCGTCGAAAGTCTTCACCCTTACAGGGTACTAGTGCGCGTGGGTGTGTTCGTCCGCCGCGGCGCGCAAGCGGGCGATCTGCTCGGCCGGATCCGCGGCGTTGAAGACGCTGGAGCCGGCCACGAACGTGTTGGCGCCGGCCTCGGCTGCGATCACGATGGTCTCCTCTGTGATGCCGCCGTCGACCTGCAGCCAGACGTCCAGGCCGCTGGAGCGCACGGCATCCGCGAGCCGGCTAAGCTTGGGCATCGTCGACGCCATGAACCTCTGGCCGCCGAAGCCCGGCTCGACGGTCATCACGAGCACCTGGTCGAATTCGGCCAAAAGCTCGAGATAGGGCTCCACGTCCGTTCCCGGCTTCAGGGCGATCCCGGCGCGCGCGCCGATCGAGCGCAGCCGCCGGGCGAGGGCGACCGGATCGGGGCTCGCTTCGGCGTGGAAGGTCACCGAGAAGGCGCCGGCCTCCGCGTAGCCCGGAGCCCAGCGCTCGGGGTTCTCGATCATCAGGTGCACATCGAAGGGCAGCGGCGACACCTGCAGCAGACGTTCGACCACGGGCGGGCCGAAGGTCAGGTTCGGCACGAAATGGTTGTCCATGATGTCCACGTGCACGAGGTCGGCGGACGCGATGCGCCCGAGCTCCCGCTCGAGGTTGGCGAAGTCGGCGGCGAGGATGCTCGGATTGATCCGTGTCGGCATGCCTCAACCCTATCCACCTATCCACCCGATCCCCCGACCCCCGTCCCCCGCGCTCCCCCTTCGCCGAACTGTGAGTTTGGCACCTTCCCGGACTCCGGGAAGGTGCCAAACTCACAGTTCGGCGGGGGGATGGCGAGTCGGTTCAGGCGGTGCGCTCCAGCAGGGTGATGAACATGGCGTCGGTGCCGTGGCGGTGCGGCCAGAGCTGCACGCTCGTTTCGGGCCCGGCGAGGTCGAGCGGCGAGCGACTCAGGCCCTGCACCACGGCGGCGGTGTCGAGGGCGGTCACCCGGCCGGCCCACTTCTTGAGCGCGGTCGCCACGATCCCCCGGGTCTCGGCGGTGTGCGGGGAGCAGGTGACGTAGGCGAGGATGCCGCCGGGCTTCAGTGCCCCGAGCGCAGCCTCGATCAGGCCCGACTGCAGATCGGAGAGCTCGGCGACATCCCTGGGCTGTTTGCGCCAGCGTGCCTCCGGGCGGCGGCGGAGCGCGCCGAGTCCGGTGCACGGCGCGTCGAGGAGGATGCGGTCGAAGGAATCCGGGTGCGTGTCGGCGAACGCGGTGCCGTCCTGCTCCCACACGGGCACAGCGGCCGGGACGGCCTGCAGCGCCTTCCGCACGAGGGTGGCCCGGGCCGGGACGAGTTCGTTGGCGACGAGCTCGGCGCCGGCGGCGATGGCCTCGGCGGCCAGCAGGGCCGCCTTGCCGCCGGGGCCGGCGCAGAGGTCGAGCCAGCGTTCGCCCGCCTGCACGGGCCGCGCGCGGCTGAGGGCGAGGGCGGCCAGTTGGGAGCCCTCGTCCTGCACCCGGATGCGTCCCTCGTGGTCGTTCATGATGTGCACGGGGTCTCCCCCGGCCAGCACGAATCCGGTGGGCGAGAAGGCGTCCGGAACGCCCAGCCCCGCGGTGTCCTCCGCGGTGGTGAGGCCGGGCAGCGCGACCATGTTCACCCGCGGCGGAGCGTTGTCGGCGGCCAGCAGTTCCTCGAGCTCGCTCTCGCGGCCCTCGGCCTTGAGCGATTGCCGGAAGGCACGGACCACCCAGGCCGGGTGGGAGTACTCGGCGGCGAGGCGATCATCCGCGCTCGTCGACTGGGCGAGGATGCGTTCGCGCCATTCCTCGGCGCTGGTGCGCGAGATCGTGCGCAGCACGCCGTTGCAGAAGCCGGTCGCGGCGCGGGACCCCACCTGGCGGGCCTGCTCGACGGACTCGTTGACGGCAGCGTGGGTGGCGACTCGGGTGGCGAGGAGCTGGTGGGCGCCGAGGCGGAGCACGTCCAGGATGGCGGGGTCGATGGCGCTGACCGGCCGGCCGGCGGCCTCGGCGATCACCCGGTCGTAGAACCCCTGCATGCGCAGGGTGCCGTAGGTGAGCTCGGTGGCCAGCGCCGCATCCGCCGTGTTCAGCGCGGCCCTTTTGATCCGCGTGGGCAGCAGCAGGTTGGCGTAGGCGTCGGATTCGCGCACGGCGGCGATGACCTCGTAGGCCACGCGCCTGGCCGGCTGAACGAAGCCGGACTGGGCCCGGGGCCGCTCGGGGCGATCTGCGCCGCTCATGAGGCGACCACCTCCGTCGCCGCTACGCCACGCCACCAGTCGATTGCCTTCATTGCCGTCTTTCCCGCCGGTTGCACGGTGACGAGCTCGAGCGGCTCGGTCCCCGTTCCCACCAGCACGTGCTTGTCGATGTCGCGGATCACGCCGGCCGCCTGCGGCTGGGCGCCGTAGCTGGGCGCGACCGCGAGGAGTTTCAGCCGGGCGCCGTTCACGATCGTGAACGCGCCGGGTTCCGGCGTCACCCCGCGCACGCGGTTGTACACCGAGGCGGCGGGAGCCGACCAGTCGATCTGCGCGTCCTCGAGGGTCAGTTTGGGGGCGAGGGTGACCTCGCCGTGCTGCTCGGCCGCCCGCGCCGTGCCGGCGGCGAGCTCGTTCACGACCGTGCGCAGGAGCCGGGCCCCGCTGAAGCTCAGGGACTCGAGCAGGCCCCCGGCGGTCGTGTGCCGGCCGATGGGCTCGGCGAGCGTGCGGAAGACGGGTCCGGCGTCGAGTTCGCGGACGAGCTGGAAAACGGCGGCGCCGGTCTCGTCGTCGCCGGCCATCACGGCGCGTTGCACGGGGGCGGCTCCGCGCCAGCGCGGCAGCAGGGAGAAGTGCAGGTTGATCCAGCCGAGACGGGGCACGGAGAGCAGCGGCTCCCGCACCAGGCCGCCGTAGGCCACGATCACGCCGAGGTCGGGCCGCAGGGCTGCGATCTCGGTCGTGGCCGCGTCGCCCAGCCGGTTGGCCTTGATCAGCGGGATGCCGAGCGCGGCAGCGGCGGCGGCCGTCGGCGAGGGGGTGAGCACGCGCTTCCGCCCGAGCGGGGCATCCTCCCGGGTGATCACCGCGGCGATCTCGTGCCCGGAGTCGGCCAGGGCGGTCAGGCTGGGGACGGCGACCTGCGGGGTGCCCGCGAAGACGAGTTTCATTTAGAGCAGCTCCGGGTCGTCGAATCGTACTTTGAGTGTAGGCGCCGCGCGGAAGGCGGCGCCTTTCGGACGGCGGCGCCTGGCGGCGTTGCGCACCACCTGGGCCTTGAGCGCACCGGCCACGTCGTCACCGCTGGAGTAGGCGAAGCGCACGATCGCGCGCACCAGGGGCGGCTCCGTGCCGACCGGTCCGAGCACGTCAACGCCCGGGATCTCGGCCAGTTCGGCCAGCGCCGCGTCCACATCGGCGGCGGCGCCGGTGACGGATGCCGCGCGCACCGCCGGCGGGAACCTCAGCTGCCGCCGGTCGGCCAGCTCGGAGGCCGCGAAGCCCTCCGGCTGCCAGGTGCTCATCGCCCGGGCGAGCGCCCCGCCCACCTCGGCGAGCATCACGGCGGCGCCGGGCGCGGCGAGGGCCGCGGCGTTGGACCACCAGCGCAGAGCGTCTTCACCCACCCGCAGGGACTCCCGGGCCAGCATCCGTTGCCCGTCGAGGAGCAGCACGGCCCGGTAGCCGCCTGCGGGGATCGGTTCGGCGCCCCTGGTCGCGATCACCAGGGCTGGTTCGGCGCCGAGGTGCTGGATGGGGTGGTCGCCGTCGGCGATGATGATGCGCACGCCGGGGAAGGCCCGGCCGAGCTCCTCCGCGGTCCTCCCCGCGCCGATCGTGGCGATGCGGAAGGTGCGGCCCGCGCAGTGCACGCAGGTCCAGTCGGCGGCGAGTGCGCCGCACAGGCGGCAGGACGGGGTCGCGCCCGCCGAGGCCAGGCCGAGCGGGCCCTGGCACCGGGTGCACCGGGCCGCTTTCTGGCAGCCCTGGCAGGCGAGCATGGGCGCGTAGCCGGGGCTGGCCACCTGCACGAGCACGGGGCCCTGCTTGAGCGCCTGACGGGCCGTGTGCCAGGCGGCGGACGGGATGCGGGCGGCCCGGGCGTACTGGTCGTCGGCGGCCTGGAATTCGGTCGGGATGACGTGGGGGTGCCGGCCCTTCGCCGGATGGACCTCGGCCAGCCAGCCCAGCTCGACGAGGCGCTGGGCCTCGACGCTGCGCGAGTGGCCGAGCAGCACGAGGGCGCAGCCGGACTGCTCCTGGCGCACGAGGGCCGCGTCGCGGGAGTGCGCGTACGGGCTGAGCGGCTCGGAGTGCAGCGGGTCGCCGTCGTCCCAGAGCGCGATCAGCCCCAGGTCGGCGGCGGGCGCGTAGACGGCGGAGCGGTTGCCGAGGATGATCCGCGGCGCGGCGCCGAGGCAGGCCAGGAAGGCGCGGTACCGGTCGGGATTCGGCTGGCGGGCATCCACCCGGCTGACCGAGCCGGCCGGGGCGAGCAGGTCGAGCGCCGCCTGCACCTGGTCCTGGTCGCGGTAGTCCGGCAGGACCAGGATGGCGGTTCGGCCGGTCTCGAGGGTGGCGACGGCCAGTTCCGCCAGGGTCTGCGCCCAGTGCCCGATCGACGGGCCCGCCGGCAGGGCGACCAGACTCGGCACCGCGGCGACAGCGAGGCGGCGGCTCTCTGCGATGGCCTCCTCCAGCACGCCGGCCCCGTACTCGGAGAAGCGCGCGTCGGCCGGGCGCGACGGGACGTCCGACGGCCCGGCCGGCTCGGGGTTCGCCGGCCCGGGGTTCGCCTCGGCGGCCGGCGCCTGCGCGGCCAGCCACGCCTTCTCCACCCGCACCTGCCGGGGCGGGCAGGCCAGTCGGATGACGTCGCTCGCGTTCCCGGCGGAGCGGTCGGCGATCCGCCGGGCGAGCTTCCAGACCTCGGGCGTGAGCACCGGCACCGACGAGACGACGGCCTCGATGGGGCTGAGCTTGCCGTGGAAGTCCGCGTCGGAGCCGCCCGTGTCGGGCGCCGCCGCGTCGATGACCTCGATCAGGTACCCGTCGGCCACCCGGCCGGATGAGCGAAACGGCACCTTGACCCGCACGCCGGCCACCGCATCCGCGGCGAGCTCGGCCGGGATGCTGTAGTCGAAGAGGTGGTCGAGTTGCGGGAGTGGAGAGTCGATCAGCACCCGCGCCACGAGGCCGGTGCGTGTCACCGAATGCCCTGCGCTGCCCTGTCCGCCCTGCCCCTGACCAGTCAGAGCCGCGCTGCGCTTCTCAGGTCGTCGACGCGGTCGAGCCGCTCCCAGGTGAAGTCGGGCAGCTCCCGGCCGAAGTGGCCGTAGGTCGCCGTCTGGGCGTAGATCGGCCGGAGCAGGTCGAGCGAGGCGATGATGGCACCGGGGCGCAGGTCGAAAACCTCACGGATGGCGGCGGTGATGTCTTTGTCGGGCAAGGCGCCGGTACCGAACGTTTCCACGTACAGCCCCACGGGCGAGGCCTTGCCGATCGCGTAGGCGACCTGGATTTCCAGGCGCTCGGCCAGGCCGGCCGCGACGGCGTTCTTCGCTACCCAGCGCATGGCGTAGGCCGCCGAACGATCCACCTTGGACGGGTCCTTGCCGCTGAAGGCTCCCCCGCCGTGCCGGCTCGAGCCACCGTAGGTGTCGATGATGATCTTGCGCCCGGTCAGCCCGGCGTCGCCCTGGGGGCCGCCGATTTCGAACCGTCCGGTCGGGTTGATCAGGGTGGTGAGATCGGAGGAGTCGAGCTCGACGCGGGCCAGCACGGGCCGGATGACGAGTTCCTCGACCTCGGCGCGGAGCACCTCCGTCGACACGGACGGGGAGTGCTGGGTGGACAGCACCACGGTCTCCACCGTGCGCGGGATGATGCCGTCGTAGCCGATGGTGACCTGGGTCTTGCCGTCGGGACGCAGGTATTCGAGCTCACCGGACTTGCGCACGGCCGCCAGCTGCTCGGCGAGGCGGTGGGCGATCCAGATCGGGATGGGCATCAGCTCGGGGGTTTCCCGGGTGGCATAGCCGAACATGATGCCCTGGTCACCGGCGCCCTGGCGGTCGTAGTCGTCGAGGCTGGACTGCTCACGGCGCTCGAAGGCCTCGTCGACGCCCTGGGCGATGTCCGGGGACTGTCCGCCGATGGAAATCTCCACACCGCAGGATCGACCGTCGAACCAGACGTCCGACGAGTCGTAGCCGATATCGGTGATGCATTTGCGCACAATCGACGGGATCTCGACGTAGGCCTCGGTCGTCACCTCGCCGGCAACGTGCACGAGTCCCGTCGTGACCAGGGTTTCGACGGCGACGCGGCTGTGCGGGTCTTCGGTCAGGAGCGCATCGAGGATGCTGTCGGAGATCTGGTCGCAGATCTTGTCCGGGTGGCCCTCGGTGACCGACTCGGAGGTGAAGAGGCGAAGATCGCTCATCGGGCCCGTCTCTGTTTCAGGAGAGCCGTGCTCTCGTCAATCGGAAGAATGGTGATCCGGCGTGCCTGCCCGGACGATCACGTCAAGAATGGAATTGGCCACCGACAATTTCGTGCCGGAAGCCTCATTCACTATATCTCCGCGCCGATCGAGCACGACGATGTCGTTACTCTCCGTGGCGATCCCCTGCGACCAGCCGACCCTGTTGAGGACAAGGTAGTCGCAGCCCTTCCGGGCGATCTTCTGCCGTCCCAGCGCGAGCAGCGCTGCCGGGTCGGCCTCGGTTTCGGCGGCGAATCCGACGATGACGGCCGGCCTGGGCGTTGCCGCGGAGAGGCCGGCGAGGATGTCGGGGTTCTTGACCAGGTCGAGCCGCAGCGTGTCGCCGGTCTCGTCCTTCTTGATCTTGTCGGTTCGGCGGGAGGCCGGCCGGTAATCGGCGACGGCGGCCGCCATGATCACGACGTCGGCCGTCCGTGCGGCGTCCTGAACTGCAGCCTGGAGCTCGAGCGCAGTGCTGACCGAGCGCAGGTCGACACCGGCGGGCGGCGGAACCTCGAGGTGGGCCGCGACGAGAGTCACGGATGCCCCGCGGGCCCAGGCCGCCTCAGCGAGGGCGACGCCCTGGCGGCCGCTGGATCGGTTGCCGAGGAAACGCACCGGGTCGAGGGGTTCCCGGGTGCCGCCGGCGCTGATCACGATGCGTCGGCCGGCGAGGTCCCGGGGGCCGAGCAGGGCCAGGCCCGCCCGCACGATGGCGTCCGGCTCGTCCATCCGCCCGGCACCGGTATCGGTGCCGGTGAGCCGGCCCACGCCGGGCCCGACGATCACGACACCGCGCTCGCGCAGGGTCTTCACATTGGCGACCGTGGCGGGGTTGTTCCACATCTCGGTGTGCATGGCCGGCGCGATCACGAGCGGCGCCGTGCTGGCCAGGATGGTGTTGCCCAGGAGGTCGTCGGCCAGGCCGGCGGCGAGCTTCGCGATGGTGTTCGCGGTGGCCGGCGCGACGACGATGAGGTCTGCCGACTGACCGATGGCAACGTGCCGCACCTCGGCGACGCCCTCGTAGAGGTCGGTGTGCACGGGGTTGCGGGAGATGGCCTCGAGCGTCGGTTTCCCGACGAATCGGAGGGCGGCCTCGGTCGCGACCACGTGCACGGAGTGCCCGGCCAACACGAAAGCGCGCACGACGTTGACGGCTTTATACGCAGCGATGCCGCCGGTTATACCGACGACGATCGTGCGAGCTGACGACATCCTGCGCGCTCGAGCGTGGCGGAGCGGTTATTCGACGATCGGACGGGAGGTGAGCTTGTCCTCGTTGATTTCGCGCAGGGCGACGGAGAGCGGCTTGTCGTCGACGGTCGAGTCGACGAGCGGTCCGACGTTGTCGAACAGGCTGCCTTCGTGCAGGTCCGCGTAGTAGTCGTTGATCTGGCGGGCACGCTTGGACGCGAAGATCACGAGGGCGTACTTGGAGTCGACCTTGGTGAGGAGGTCGTCGATGGGCGGGTCAATGATGCCTGTTAGCTTGGTGGCCATTGGGTCACACTCCTTTAGAGCTTTTCGTGCAGCGAAATGACTGCGTGCGCATCAGTTCTGACGCGAGGAAACGACGTGAGACGGGCGCTAAGAAACCGACTGCGCCCTGCGAGTCTGCATCAAGTCTACGACCTCGCGGGCCGCTTCGGCCACGTCGGTGTTCACAACGCTGTAATCGAACTCCCCCTGGGCGGCCAGTTCGAGCTTCGCGGTCTCCAGCCTGCGGGCCTGTTCGGCGGAATCCTCGGTGTCGCGCCCGATCAGCCGACGCACCAGTTCCTCCCAGGTTGGCGGGAGCAGGAAGACCAGGCGGGCCTCCGGCATGGCGCGGCGCACGGACCGGGCACCCTGGAGGTCGATCTCCAGGAGCACGCTGCGGCCGACCGCGATGGCCTCGTCGACGGGCCCGCGCGGCGTGCCGTACCGGTAAGCGTTGTGCACCTTCGCCCATTCGAGAAGGTCGCCCTCCTCCACCATCCGGTCGAATTCGGCGTCGTCGACGAAGTAGTAGCTGACGCCCTCGACTTCGCCCGGGCGCGGCTTGCGGGTCGTCGCCGAAACGGACAGCAGCACCTCGGGGTAGTGCTCCCGGATGTAACCGGCCACCGTGCCCTTACCGACCGCGGTGGGACCGGCGAGCACGACGAGCCGCGAATCGGCGGCGCCGCGACGTCCGGTCGGTTTCGTGGACAGGAAGTCCCGCAGGCGCTCGCGCTGGTGCGTGCCGAGGCCGCCGAGACGCTTCGACGGCGAAATCTCGAGCCTGTCCATCAGGCGGCGCATCTTGGTGACTCCGATCGACGGGATGCTGACCAGCAGCTCCGTGACGCGCAGTCGGCCTTCGACTCCGGTCGGGTCCTTCACCGCGGCGGCGAGCACCTCGAGGGCGGTGCGTTCACCGGCCGCGACCTGGGACTTGACGGCCGCTCGGGCACGACGGGCCGCGACGGCGGCGCGGGATGCCGCCACTCGGTCGACTTCGGGTGGGATGGGGCGATTCTCAGCCACGGGCCGCTCCTGTTTCAGCTACTCGGCGCACGATCGCCTCGACGAGCCGGTCGGGACCGGCTCCGAGCACGCTGCGCGATTCACTCACGATAACGCCTTGAGCGTACCCGCCATACAGCGCGTTGATATTGGTGACGTCGGCGCCCTGGTGACCGAAGCCCGGGGCGAGCACCGGGGTGAGCGCCACCAGCGGGGCGGCCGCCACGTCGATGCCGAATCCGGCGAGGTCGAGCGTCGCGCCGAGGACGACGCCGATCGAGCCGAGCGGACCCGTCGTGGCGGTGATGTTGCGCTCCGCCACCTCGTCCAGGATCGCCCGGGCGACGCTCCGGCCTGCCCGCGGCCCGTCGGCGACGATGGCACGCTGAATCAGCGCGGCCTCGGGATTTGACGTGGCCGAGAGCACGAACATGCCCTTGCCGCCCTCGGCCGCGACGTCGATGGCTGCGTCCAGGGAGCCGACGCCCATGTAGGCGCTGACCGTGATGGCGTCGACTTCGAGTGGGGACCCGACGGCCAGCCAGGCCTGGGCGTACGCTTCGACGCTGGTGCCGAGGTCCCCCCGCTTGACGTCTGCGATGACGAGCAGGCCGGCCGCACGGGCATCCGCGAGGATGCGCTCGAGTGCCGCGAACCCCGCGGAACCGAAGCGCTCGAAGAACGCGACCTGCGGTTTGATGATCCCGACGCGGCCGGCGGCGGCTTCGACCACCGTGCGACCGAACGCCTCCACCCCGGCGGCGGAATCGGGCAGGTCCCAGTCGGAGAGCAGCCAGGAGTGCGGGTCGATGCCCACGCAGAGCTGCCCGTGCGCGTCGAAGGCACGCTGGAGACGGTCACCGAACGGGACCACCGCGTCGGTCACCGGCGTCGGGCTCGGCGGGGCTGGGATCACAGCGCCGCCGCCTGCAGTGCCGCCGCGCGGGTGCCGGCGTAGTCCTGCAGCGAGGTCACCTCGAAGCCGTCCCGGATCGCGTCGATCGAGCCGACCGCCGCGCTGAGTTCGGCGATCGTGGTGAACAGGGGCAGGTCGCCGGCCACGGCGGCCGCGCGGATCTCGTAGCCGTCGGCGCGGGCGGAGCGTCCGCTCGGCGTGTTGATGACGATGTCCACCTCTTCGCGCTGGATCAGCTCCACGATCGAGACGTCGTCTTCGCCCTTCTCGCTGACCTTCGACACGACGCGGGCCCGGATGCCGTTGCGCTGGAGCACCTCGGCGGTTCCCTCGGTAGCCATGATCTCGAAGCCGAGCTGCTGGAACCGCAGCATGGGCAGGATGATGGCGCGCTTGTCGCGGTCGGAGACCGACACGAACACGGTCCCGCTGAGCGGGATCCCGCCGTACGCCGCCAGCTGGCTCTTGGCGAAGGCGCGGGGGAAGTCGCGGTCGATGCCCATGACCTCGCCGGTCGAGCGCATCTCCGGGCCGAGCACGGAGTCGACGACGGTCCCGTCGTGGGTGCGGAACCGGTTGAACGGCAGCACGGCTTCCTTCACCGCGACCGGTGAGTCCATCGGCACCCGGGAACCATCGATCAGCGGCAGCTTGCCCTCGGCCTTGAGCTCGGCAATGGTCCTGCCGACCATGATCAGGGCGGCGGCCTTGGCCAGGGTGATGCCGAGCGCCTTGGCCACGAACGGCACGGTGCGGGAGGCGCGGGGGTTCGCCTCGAGCACGTAGAGCACGCCGGCTCCGATCGCGAACTGCACGTTGAGCAGGCCGCGAACGCCGATGCCCTCGGCGATGGCGAGGGTGGCCACGCGCACGCGGTCGATTTCGGCCCGGCCGAGCGTCACCGGCGGAAGGGTGCAGCTCGAGTCGCCGGAGTGGATCCCGGCCTCCTCGATGTGCTCCATCACGCCGCCGATGTACAGCTCGTGGCCGTCGTAGATGGCGTCGACGTCGATTTCGATCGCGTCGTCGAGGAACCGGTCGACGAGCAGCGGATGCGACGGGCCGATGATGCCCTGCCCCTCCATCCGGGTGAAGTAGTCGGCCAGCGAGAGGCTGTCGTAGACGATCTCCATGCCGCGTCCGCCGAGCACGTAACTCGGGCGCACGAGCACCGGGTAACCGATCTCCTCGGCGACCACGACGGCCCCGGCGTAGTCGATCGCCGTCCCGTTGCGGGGGGCGAGCAGGTTCGCGGCGGCGAGGATCCCGGAGAACAGGCCCCGCTCTTCCGCGAGGTCGATGGCATCCGGAGTGGTGCCGAGGATCGGGATGCCCTCCGCCTGGAGGCCCTTGGCCAGGCCCAGCGCGGTCTGGCCGCCGAGCTGTACGACGACCCCGACCAGTTCGCCGCTCTGGCTTTCGGCGTGGATGATCTCGAGCACGTCTTCGAGCGTCAGCGGCTCGAAGTACAGGCGGTCGGAGGTGTCGTAGTCGGTGGACACGGTCTCCGGGTTGCAGTTGATCATGATGGTCTCGTAGCCGGCCTCGGACAGCGCGAAGGAGGCGTGCACGCAGGAGTAGTCGAACTCGACTCCCTGGCCGATCCGGTTCGGCCCGGAGCCGAGGATGACGACCTTCCTGCGGTCGCTGGGCACGACCTCGGTCTCCTGGTCGTAGCTGGAGTAGTGGTACGGGGTGAGCGCGGGGAACTCGCCGGCGCAGGTGTCGACGGTCTTGAACACCGGGCGCACCCCGAGGATGTGACGCACCTTGCGCACGTCGGCCTCGCCGAAGCCGCGGAGTTCGCCGATCTGGGCGTCGGAGAAGCCGTGGTCCTTGGCGGTGCGCAGGATGTCCGTGTCGAGCCGGTCTGCGGCGGCGACCTCGTCGGCGACCTCGTTGATCAGCACGATCTGGTCGATGAACCAGGGGTCGATCTTGGTGGCCTCGAAGACCTGCTCCATGCTGGCGCCCTTGCGGAGCGCCTGCTGCACCGTGACGATGCGCCCGTCGGTGGGGATCTCCGCGGCGACGAGCAGGTCCTCGAGCGTGCGGGGCTCGGGGCCCCAGTGGAACGAGGAGCCGCGCTTCTCCAGCGAGCGGAGCGCCTTCTGCAGGGCGCTGGCGTAGTTGCGGCCTATGGCCATGGCCTCGCCGACCGATTTCATGGTGGTGGTCAGGCGCTGGTCGGCGGCGGGGAACTTCTCGAACGCGAAGCGCGGAACCTTGACCACGACGTAGTCGAGCGTCGGTTCGAAACTGGCCGGGGTGACCTTCGTGATGTCGTTCGGAATCTCGTCGAGACGGTAGCCGAGGGCGAGCTTGGCCGCGATCTTCGCGATCGGGAAACCGGTCGCCTTGCTGGCCAGGGCCGAGGACCGTGACACCCGCGGGTTCATCTCGATCACGATCACGCGGCCGGTGGCCGGGTCGACCGCGAACTGGATGTTGCAGCCGCCGGTGTCGACGCCGACGGCGCGGATGATGTCGATGCTGATGTCGCGCAGGTGCTGGTACTCGCGGTCGGTCAGGGTGAGCGCCGGCGCGACGGTGATCGAGTCGCCGGTGTGCACTCCGACCGGGTCGACGTTCTCGATCGAGCAGACGACGACGGTGTTGTCGGCCGTGTCGCGCATCATTTCGAGTTCGTATTCCTTCCAGCCGAGGATGGACTCCTCCAGGAGCACCTCGCTGGTGGGGCTGTGGTGCAGGCCGTCGCCGACGTACCGGCGCAGTTCCACCTCGTCGTAGGCGAAGCCGGAGCCGAGGCCGCCCATGGTGAACGAGGGGCGAACGACGAGCGGGTAACCGAGGTCGGCGGCGAAGCCGACGGCCTCCTCGATCGTGTGGGCGATGTGTGAGCGGGCGACGTCCGCGCCGGCGTCGAGCACGAGCTGCTTGAAGACCTGGCGGTCTTCGCCCTTCTGGATCGCCTCGAAGCTCGCGCCGATCAGTTCGACGTTGTACTTCTCCAGGATGCCGCGTTCGTGCAGCTGGATGGCGGCGTTGAGGGCCGTTTGCCCGCCGAGGGTCGGGAGGATGGCATCCGGACGCTCCTTGGCGATGATCGTCTCGAGGATCTCCGGGGTGATCGGCTCGATGTAGGTGGCGTCGGCGAAGTCGGGGTCGGTCATGATTGTGGCCGGGTTGGAGTTGACCAGGATCACCCGCACGCCCTCCTCGCGGAGCACGCGGCAGGCCTGGGTGCCGGAGTAGTCGAACTCGCAGGCCTGGCCGATCACGATCGGGCCGGAGCCGATGACAAGGACGCTGTTGATGTCGTCGCGCTTGGGCATTATTTGGTTTCTCCTGCTCCGGCGGCCTTGTGGTGGGCAAGCACCACATCCCTGAACCGATCGAAAAGGTAGTTGGCATCGTGCGGGCCGGAGGCGGCCTCCGGGTGGTACTGCACCGAGAACGCGGGGATGTCCAGGCAACGGATGCCTTCGACCACGTTGTCGTTGAGGCTGTAGTGGCTCACTTCCACCCGGCCGAAGCCGGTGCGGGACTCGTGCACACCCTCGGTGGGCATGTCGACGGCGAAGCCGTGGTTCTGCGAGGTGATCTCGACCCGCCGGGTGGTTTTGTCGAGCACGGGCTGGTTGATCCCGCGGTGGCCGAAGGGCAGCTTGTAGGTTCCGAAGCCGAGGGCGCGGCCGAGCAGCTGGTTGCCGAAGCAGATACCGAAGTACGGGACGCCGGCCCGGAGCACCTCCTGCAGCAGCCGCACGTGCGCGTCCGAGGCGGCGGGGTCGCCGGGTCCGTTCGAGAAGAACAGGGCGGAGGGCTTGAGCGAGAGCACGTGCTCCGAGGTGACCGACTGCGGCAGCACGAGCACCTCGAAGCCGCGTTCGGCCAGGAAGGTGAGGGTGGAGGTCTTCACGCCGAGGTCGAGCACCGCGACCGACCCGATCCGCTCCCCCACGGCCGGGATCGAGTAGGGCTCGACCGTGGACACCTCGTCGGAGAGGTTACGGCCGCGCATCGAGGGTGCCTGGCGCACCAGGTCGAGCTGTTCGCCGTCGGAGAGCGAGAAGTCCTCGCCGGAGAAGATGCCTGAGCGCATCGCGCCCTCCGAGCGGATGTGCCGGGTGATCGCACGCGTGTCGATGCCGCTGATGCCGACCACGCCGCCGGACTCGAGATCGTCGTCGAGGCTCCGCTGGGAGCGGAAGTTCGAGCTGACCCGGGAGGGCTCCCGCACGATGAAGCCGGCCACCCAGATCTTCCGGGACTCCATGTCTTCGTCGTTGGCGCCGGTGTTGCCGATGTGCGGCGCCGTCATCAATACGATCTGGCCGGCGTAGGACGGGTCGGTCAGGGTCTCCTGGTACCCCGTCATCCCGGTGGCGAACACGACCTCACCGAGGGTCCGGCCCCGGCTGCCGTAGGCGCGGCCGACGTAGCGCCGGCCGTCTTCGAGCACGAGCACTGCGGGCGCCTTCGCGGCGCGCGCCCGGTCGGCTGTTTCTGCTGGGTTGGCCACGTCAGGCCTCACTTTCGTCGCGTGCAGCCGGGCCGGCGGCGCCGGCTGCGATGGATCGGATCGCATCAGTGATGCGGTCTCGATCGATGGGGTCGGGGATGCGGAAGTAGCTGTCGACGGAGACGACCTCGTCGGCCTCCGGCGCGGGCGCGGTCTCGGGCCGGTGCAGGCGCCAGCCCAGCAGGAGCAGGCCGTCGGTCTCGACCACGCGGTCGATGGTCAGGGTGGCAGGGGTGAGCAGGTCGATGGCAGCGGCCGGGATGAACACCGGCTCCTCGCCGGCCAGGCTGAGGTCCACGCCGGCGGCGGTGACCGTGAGGCGGGCCCGGGCCCGGAAGCCGAGTCCCCGGATCGCGAGCCGTTCGAGCGGGCGGGAGCGCGGCGTGGTCGCCACGTACAGCACCGGCGCCGCGGCGAGCTCGGCCTCGTCGGCGCCGGTGCCCGGGTGGCCGGCCGCCAGTGCGGCATCCCGCCGGGTGCGCGTGCGCCAGCTTCGCCACATCAGCGTGACCAGGCCGAGCAGCACGGCCACGATGATGACGGTGGGGACGAGCCTATCCATGGCGGCGCTCCCACTGAGTCTGTGCGAGTCGAGCGGCCGCAATCTCCGCCGCCGGGCGCAGGGCGCCGTCCAGTACCGTCGGGTGGCCGTGGTGGAACGTGGCCTGCACGCGGCCGGGCAGGGTCATCGACAGGTAGGGCGAGTTCACGCCCTTGCCGGACAGGTCTGCGGTACCGAAGACGCGGCTGGCCGCCGGGTCGTAGAGCGTGAGTTCGGCCGGGGCGCCCACCTCGGTGCGCCTGCCCTGGCCGGCGAGACGGCCGATCCGGGCGGGGGTGTGCGAGAGCACCCTGGCCACGTCGGCCCAGTCGAGGTGGCCGCCCGCCACCACGGAGGCGTGCACCACGGAGAGGGCGGACTCGAGGCCGACCATGCCGTTGGCCGCCGCGTCCCATTCGCAGTCCTTCGCCTCGACCGGGTGCGGCGCGTGGTCGGTGGCGACGATGTCGATGGTGCCGTCGGCGAGGCCTGCGCGCAGCGCCTCCACGTCTTCCCGGCGCCGCAGCGGCGGGTTGACCTTGAAGCGGGCGTCGTAGCCGACGACGAGCTCCTCGGTGAGCAGGAGGTGGTGCGGGGTGACTTCGGCGGTCACGTCGATGCCGCGGGCCTTCGCCCAGCGGATGACGTCGACGGATCCGGCGGTCGAGACGTGGCAGACGTGCAGGCGCGACCCGACGTGTTCGGCGAGGAGCACGTCGCGGGCGATGATCGACTCCTCCGCGACGGCGGGCCAGCCGGTGAGTCCGAGTTCGGCCGACAGGGCCCCCTCGTTCATTTGCGCCTTCTCGGTGAGGCGAGGTTCCTGGGCGTGCTGGGCGATCACGCCGTCGAACGCCTTCACGTATTCGAGGGCGCGGCGCATGATCAGCGGATCGGCCACGCAGAATCCGTCATCGGAGAAGACCCGCACCCGGGCGCGGCTGGCTGCCATGGCGCCGAGCTCGGCCAGTCGTTCGCCGGCCAGTCCCACGGTGACCGCCCCGATCGGTTGGACGGTGACGTAGCCGGCCTGCTCGCCGAGGGCGAGCACCTGCTCGACGACCCCGGCCGTGTCCTGCACCGGGGAGGTGTTTGCCATCGCGAACACGCTGGTGAAACCGCCGCGGGCGGCGGCCTGGCTGCCCGTGAGCACGGTTTCACTCTGCTCGGAGCCGGGCTCGCGCAGGTGGGTGTGCAGGTCGACGAGGCCCGGCAGGGCGATCAGCCCGTCGGCGTCGACCGTCGCCGCCCCCGCCCGGGACAGGCCGGACCCGAGTTCGGCGATGCGGCCGCCGGCCAGCACGATGTCGGTGCGGGAACCGTCCGGCAGGGTCGCCCCTCGGATCAGGTATTCCTGCCCGGCCGCGTTTTCCTTCGGCATCTACGAATCCTCCCGGTCGCCGGACAAAAGCAGGTACAGCGCGGCCATCCGCACTGACACGCCGTTGGCGACCTGTTCGAGCACGGTCGACCGGGCCGAATCGGCCGCGGCAGACGATATTTCCAGGCCGCGATTCATCGGGCCGGGGTGCATGACAATGCTATCCGCCCGGAGCCGGGCGAACCTCTCGTCGTTGAGCCCCCATCCGCGGGCGTACTCCCGAGGGCTGGGGAAGAAGGACGCGCTCATCCGTTCGGCCTGGATGCGCAGCATCATGACCACATCCGGACCGGCATCGATCGCGGCGTCGAGGTCGAAGCCGAAGGTCGCCGGCCAGGCGGACGTGTCCGCCGGCAGGAGCGTCGGCGGAGCGACGAAACTGACCCGGGCCCCGAGGGTGGTCAGCAGCCACAGGTTCGAGCGGGCGACGCGGGAATGCAGGATGTCCCCGACGATGGTCACGGTGACGCCGTCGAGGTCCTTGCCGCGCGAAGCGGTCCCGTGCAGGCGACGGCGGATGGTGAACGCGTCCAGCAGCGCCTGGGTGGGATGTTCGTGGGTGCCGTCGCCGGCGTTGATGATGCCGGCGTCGATCCAGCCGCTCTGGGCCAGCACCAGCGGCGCCCCGGAGGCGTGGTGGCGGATGACGACGGCGTCGGCGCCCATCGCGGAGAGGGTCTGCGCGGTGTCTTTCAGGCTCTCGCCCTTCGACACGCTCGATCCTTTGGCACTGAAGTTGATCACATCGGCGCTGAGCCTCTTCGCGGCCGCCTCGAACGAGATCCGGGTGCGGGTCGAGTCCTCGAAGAAGAGGTTGACGACCGTCTTGCCGCGCAGGGTCGGGAGCTTCTTGACTTCGCGGCCTGCGACATCCGCCATGTCTTCGGCGATGTCGAGGAGCGCGATGGCCTCGTCCCGGGTGATCGTCTTCGTCGACAGGAGGTGCCTCATGCTTCGTCGCCCCCTTCGATGCTCACGAACTCGTCGCCGTCGGTTTCGGCCAGGTGCAGGTTGATCCGCTCCTCGGTCGAGCTGGGCAGGTTCTTGCCCACGAAGTCGGCCCTGATCGGCAGCTCCCGGTGGCCCCGGTCGACGAGCACGGCCAGGCGAACGATGCTGGGCCGCCCGTGGTCGCCGAGCGCGTCGAGCGCGGCGCGGATGGTGCGGCCCGAGTAGAGCACGTCGTCGACGAGCACCACGGTCCTGCCGTCGATGCTGCCGGGAACCTGGGTCGGCGCCGGGGTGCGCGTGCGAGTGCGGGTGAGGTCGTCGCGGTACAGGGTGACGTCGAGCGAGCCGACGCGGACATCCTTAGCACTGGGTTCGATCCGCTGGATTGTCTCGAAGATGCGGCGGGCGAGCACGACCCCGCGGGTGGGGATGCCGAGGATGACGAGATTGTCAGGCCCACGATTGGACTCCAGGATCTCGTGTGAGATCCGAGTCAACGCTCGGGTGATGTCAGCCTGGGTGAGCACGGTGCGTGCCATCAAACCGACCTCCTTCCCCGTCTCACAGGACGGCTGTTAAAGGATGTCTCTTTCCGCCCATGAGCCTAGCACCTCGCCGCCTCGCCCTAGCCGGTGCGGCGGCCCGAGGTTAAGCTGCCGGCATCGACGTGCACACCCTTTGCGGTTGAGGTGCAGGAAGCAGGCGCATTATGTCGACATCGGATCACGAAGACCGGGGGCCGTCACCGGTCGCCTCTGAGGTGGGCGCCCCGGCCGGCCCGATCAGCTTCGTTAGGCGCCGCGAGATCGATGAGGTCCACCGCGAGCTCGAGCTCCCGGGCCCCGATTCCCTGCCGACGCCGGAGGCCATCGCGAAATACAGGGACGCGATCTTCCATCAGTTCTTCCGGGAGCGGCCGGAGTTCACCCTGGCCTGGCCGGACAGTCTCTACATCCCGTCGGAGGCCAACTACAAGAACTACTGGATCGCCGCCCCGCCGGCCAGCCACCGCTATCGGTACCACTGGGTGAACTCGACTGATGACCGGCCCGCCGTCAGTGCGGCGTCGGAGGCGACCGGCCACCTGTTCAGCTGGGTCAACGTCTCCGGCCTGAACCCGAGCTACATCGGCTTCGCGGGGACGGGCGTCAGCCTCGTGCCCCAGGCGACCCTGTCCTACGTGAAAGTGAGCGCGGACATCGACGCACAGTTACGCGATCGGGGTGGCGTTCGAGGTCGAGATCACCTTCGACTGCCGCGACCGGATCGGCCGACCGTACAAGAAACAGCCCGGCGACGACATCCGGCTGTGGGCGTCGATCGCCGGCAACGTCGCCAGCATCACCGTGTCGACCTGAGCCGCGCAGGGTGTTGGCCCGCGGCTCGTCCTGCGGGGCTGGTCCTACGCGGAGGGTGCGGTCTGCGCGATCCGGCCGAGGAGTCCGTTGACGAACCCGGCGGAGTCATCCGTCGACAGCACCTTCGCGGCTTCGACGGCCTCGTCGATGGCCACCGCGTGCGGCACGGCGTCGTTGTAGAGGATTTCCCAGATGCCGATCCGCAGGATGGCCCGGTCGATGATCGGCATGCGCGACAGGGTCCAGCCCTGCGAGTAGGTCTCGATCAGTTCGTCGATCTCTTCGCGGTGGTCGACGATGCCGTCGACGATCTCCCGGGCGTAGAGCCAGGAAGCCTGCCGTGCCGTCTCACTGACCGCGCGCTCCGCCTCGGCCGCGAGGGATTCCGCGATGGAGATCTGACGCACATCGGCGACGTAGAGGATGTCGATGGCGCGCTTGCGCGCTTTGGTGCGAGCGCTCACTAGTTGACGCGACCGAGGTAGTCACCCGTGCGGGTGTCGACCTTGACCTTGGTGCCCTGCTCGAGGAACAGCGGAACCTGGATCTGGTAGCCGGTCTCGACGGTGGCGTTCTTGGTGCCGCCGGTCGACCGGTCGCCCTGGAGGCCGGGCTCGGTGTAGGTGATTTCCAGCACGACGGATGCCGGCAGCTCGACGTAGAGCGGGTTGCCGTTGTGCAGGGCGATCGTGACGTTCTGGTTCTCGAGCATGAAGTTGACGGCGTCGCCGACGACCGCGGCCGGAACGTGGATCTGGTCGTAGTCGGAGACGTCCATGAAGACGTAGGAGTCGCCGTCGGCGTACAGGTACTGGAAGTCCTGGCGGTCGACGTTCTCGGTCTCGATCTTGGCGCCGGCGTTGAAGGTACGGTCCACGGTCTTGCCGCTGACGACGTTCTTCATCTTGGTGCGAACGAATGCACCACCCTTGCCCGGCTTGACGTGCTGGAACTCGATGACGGCCCAGAGCTGGCCATCGATGTTGAGGACGACGCCATTCTTGATGTCGGCGGTAGATGCCATGGGGAGGGTAATCCGTTCAATTGGGAAGGTGCGCGGCCGATTCGACCTCAAACGAGCATAGTTGCCCATCCTGAAAGCGCCAAAGGCGCCCCCGCGTTCCCCGCCCCACTCCCCGCGAAACCGCAGTTGTGCGCGCTAAAACGCCCTCATAACGCGCACGAGTGCGGTTTCGCGGGGGGTCGGCGAGGGGTTAGCGAGGGGTGGTGAGGTAGTTGAGGGCGAGGCGGTAGGAGTCGAAGCCGAGGCCGGCGATCACTCCGGTGGCGACGGCGCTGACGACGCTCGTGTGCCGGAATGTCTCCCGGGCGTGCGGGTTGGAAATGTGCACCTCGATCAGCGGAACGCCGGCCTTTGTCACCAGGCCGGCGGCATCCCTCAGCGCGTAGCTGTAATGGGTGAAGGCCGCCGGGTTCAGGATGACGGGCGTGCCGGCGTCGACGGCCTCGTACAGCCAGTGAATGAGCTCGGCCTCGTCGTCGGTCTGGCGCAGGTCGACCGTGACGCCGGCGGGGGCGGATGCGCGGAGCAGCGCTCGCAGTTCGTCAAGGTCAGCCGACCCGTAGACATCGGGTTCACGGCTGCCGAGGCGCCCGAGGTTCGGGCCGTTCAGAACGAGGACTGTGCTCATTCCCACAGCCTAGAGCAGCACGCGGCGGGGCAGCACGGCGGGGCGCTGCGGCAGGACGGCGCCGGGGGTACTGTGTGCTCCACCAAACGAAGGAGACCACCATGGCCGGACTTGCACGCCGAGAAAAATTTGACCTGCCGGAGCCCTTCCGGCGTTTCCTTGAGGGCGACTGGGACACCACGTCGATGAAGGTGGAGGAGTTCCGGGACGGCAACACGCTCGTGGTCAGGGCGGAGGTTCCCGGCATCGACCCGGAGAAGAACGTCGACATCTCGGTGAGTGACGGGGTGCTTCACATCCAGGCCGAGCGCGAGGAGAAGAGCGAGCAGAAGCTCAAGGACGGCTACCGTACGGAGTTCCGTTACGGGTCCTTCACCCGGGACATCCCCCTGCCCGTTGGCTGCAAGGAGGAGGACGTGAAGGCGACCTACCGTGACGGGGTGCTCGAGGTCCGGATTCCCGTTCCGGAGAAGAGCACGACGTCGTCGAAGATCCCGATCTCCAGGGCCTGAGCGACCCCGGCCGGCTCAGTCGAACGAACTCATCAGCCGGGACCGGATCAGGAAACGCACCCCGCGCGGGGCCTCGGCTGAGAATCCGCTCCCCCGGCCGGCGACGACGTCGACGGTGAGGAAGGTGTGGCTCCAGTACTCGAACTGCTCGGCCGACATCCAGAAGTCGATCGACTGTGACTCGCTTCCCGGCGGGGCGATGTCGAGCCGGCCGAGCAGCACGTCCCGGTCGGAGGTGATGAACTCACCGGCCGGGAAGCACATCGGCGAACTGCCGTCGCAGCATCCGCCCGACTGGTGGAACATCAGCGGCCCGTGCTCATCCCACAGGCTGCGGAGCAGCAGGGCGGTGGCGGGCGTGAACTCGACCCGTGGGCGGGTCTCGCCGGTGATGGTGACGGATGCCGTGACGACGGGCTGGGACATGTGCGTGACCCTCCTCGGATCGACCGGCCGGCTGCCGGCGACGAGCGTCGCCGGCAGCCCGCCGGGGTGCGGCCAGGGGCCTAGAAGAAGCCCAGGGCGTTCTCGGAATACGACACCAGCAGGTTCTTCGTCTGCTGGTAGTGGCCCAGGGCGAGTTTGTTGTTCTCGCGCCCGATCCCCGAACTCTTGTAGCCGCCGAAGGCCGCCCCGGCCGGGTAGGCGTGGTAGTTGTTGACCCACACCCGGCCCGCCTGGATGTCCCGCCCGGCCCGATAGGCGATGTTGCCGTTGCGCGACCACACGCCGGCGCCGAGGCCGTACAGGGTGTCGTTGGCGATCGAGATGGCGTCGTCGTAGTCCGTGAAGCTGGTCACCGCGAGCACCGGGCCGAAGATCTCCTCCTGGAACAGGCGCATCTTGTTGTGCCCCTCGAAGATGGTCGGCTGCACGTAGTAGCCGCCGCTGAGGTCGCCGCCGAGGTCGACCCGCTCGCCGCCGAGCGCCAGCTTCGCGCCCTCCTGCTTGCCGATGTCGATGTAGGAGAGGATCTTCTCGAGCTGGTCGTTGCTCGACTGCGCGCCGACCTGGGTGTCGGTGTCGAGCGGGTTGCCCTGGACCGCCTTGCGGGTGCGCTCGACCGCATCGGCGAGGAAGCTGTCGTAGATGGGCTTCTGCAGCAGCGCACGGCTGGGCGCCGTGCAGACCTCACCCTGATTGAACGCGAAGAGCACGAATCCTTCCTGCGCCTTGTCGTAGAACGCGTCCTGCTCCTGGGCGACGTCGCTGAAGAAGATGTTGGGGCTCTTGCCGCCGAGCTCGAGGGTCGAGGGGATGATGTTGGCGCTGGCGTACTGCATGATCAGGCGACCGGTCGAGGTCTCCCCCGTGAAGGCGATCTTGCGGATCCGGTTCGACGAGGCGAGCGGCTTGCCCGCCTCGATGCCGAACCCGTTGACCACGTTGACGACCCCGGCGGGCAGCACGTCACCGATCAGTTCGAGCAGCACGAGAATCGACACCGGCGTCTGCTCGGCGGGCTTGAGTACAACAGTGTTGCCGGCGGCCAGCGCGGGGGCCAGTTTCCAGACGGCCATCAGGATCGGGAAGTTCCACGGGATGATCTGCCCGACGACGCCGAGTGGCTCGTGGAACTGGTACGAGACCATGTCGCCGTCCAGTTCGGCGTGGTCGCCGTCCTGGGCCCGGATCGCGGAGGCAAAGTAGCGGAAGTGGTCGGAGGCGAGCGGGATGTCCGCGTTCAGCGTCTCGCGCACGGGCTTGCCGTTGTCCCAGGTCTCGGCGACGGCGAGCAGCTCGAGGTTGGCGTCGATGATGTCGGCGATCTTGTTGAGCACCGCGGCGCGGGTCGTGGCCGAGGTCTTTCCCCAGGCCGGCGCGGCCTTGTGGGCGGCATCCAGGGCCAGTTCGATGTCCTCGGCGGTGCCACGGGCGACCTCGGCGAAGGCCTTGCCGGTGACCGGCGAGATGTCTTCGAAGTACTGTCCCTTGACCGGCTTGACCCATTCACCGCCGATCCAATTCTCGTAGCGGGGCTTGAGGGTGACCTTCGAGTCGGGTGTTCCGGGGGCTGAATAGACGGTCATGGCGCTCCTTTGTCGACGACGGTGTCGATGCACGCAGCGTCAGCTGCGGCTCTCCTCGGAGCCTAGGGAGGGCAAGGTTGCCACAGGGTTGCGAAAAGTTGCGGGGTTGCGAATGGTCGCGCGCCTACCCGAGCTCAGCGTCGATCCGCTTGAGCCGGGCGACGACGGTGGCCCGCTTGGGCGACCGGGCCGGCAACAGTTCGAGGCAGGCACGCCAGACCTCGGTGTCGTAGGTGGCCTCCTCGGTGCGCGCGTACTCGAGCAGCAGCTCCGCGGAGGCGTCGCTGAGCATGGCCTCGCGGAGCCGCGCGCTGACCTCGGCCCGGATCGCGGCCACGCCCGGCGCCGTGGAACCGGGCAGCACCGGCCCGCGGTAGGCCCCGAGTGCCACCCGGTGGGCGCCGCGCTCGAGGAAGGCGAGCACGCGCTGGGCATCCAGTTCGATCGATGCATCGAGCCGGTAGGGCCGGGAGCTGATGGTGAATGCCCGGCCGAGCGGATCGAGCGCCTTCCGCAGCCGCACCATTTCGGCGCGGAGGGTGTCGACGCCGCCGGCCTGGTCGCTGAGCAGGAGCGCCAGGCGCTCAGCGGAGAGGCCCTCCCGGTGCCAGGCGAGCAGGGTCAGCATCTCGGCGTGCCGGGGGCTGACCTCGAGGTTGGCGCCGCCGACCTCCAGCTGGCCGTGGTCCCGGCCGAGCACCTGCAGTCCCGCTGGAGCGGCCTTTCGGGGCGGGGGCGGCGTCAGGGCCACCTGGAAGCGCGCGGTGGCGCCGCGCTCCGGCGGAAGTCCGAGGCGCTGGATCCGCAGCTCGGCCTCGACCGCGGCCACGGCGGCCTCGACGAGGGGCAGGGTCTGCGGGGCGACCGCGTCGTCGCCGCCGGTGATGTCGATGACCCCGAGAAGGGCACCCGAATCCGGGTCGTGGATCGGCACGGCCGTGCAGCTCCACGGATGCGCCAGCTGGTTGAAGTGCTCGGCCCGCTGGATCTGGATCCCATGGTTGAGTGCCAGCGCGGTCCCCGGGGCGCTGGTCCCGACCCGGCGTTCGGACCAGTCGGCGCCCTCGACGAAGAGCATCGACTCGGCCTTCTGCCTCAGCACGTGGTCGCCGTCAATCCACAGCAGGCGCCCCGATTCGTCGCCGACGGCCACGATCAGGCCGGCCTCGAAGGCATGCCGGATGAGCAGGTTGTGCACGACGGGAAGAACCGACGCCAGCGGATGCCGGCGGCGAAGATCCCGAAGCTGCTCAGCGGTCAGTTCCGGCTCGGCGCCGGCCAGCGACGGGTCGACCCGGTGGGAGAGCGAACGCTGCCAGGACTCCTGCACGAGTTTCCGCACCCCGGTGAGGGTGGCACGGTCCGAGACGGCGGCCTCGTGCGCCCGCGCCAGCAGCGCGAAGGACTCCCGTTCGGACTCGCCGGGGGCGCGGACCGTCCATGGACTGGTCATCACCCTCCGATCCACGCTGGTCGTCGGCGAGGAGGGCTGCGGCCATCGCTCGGGATCCCCATCGTATGTCACGAATCCGGCCGCGCAGATTCGCCGAACTGTGAGTTTGGCACCTTCCCGAGCACAACGAAGGTGCCAAACTCACAGTTCGGCGAAGGGAAGGAGGGAGGGAAGAGGGCGGGGGTTAGGAGCCGATTTCCTGGTAGGCCGCGAAGAGCAGCGACGCGTCGGGGGCCTCGAGCACCGTCGGCTTGCCGATGTCGTCGAGCACGATGAAGCGCAACATGCCGCTGCGGGTCTTCTTGTCCCGCTGCATGGTCGCCAGGAGCGTGCTCCACCGGCCGACCGGGTAGCTGACCGGGAGGGTGAGGGATTCGAGGATGCGCCGGTGCCGGTCGGCGGCCTCGTCCGAGAGACGCCCGCTCAGCCGGGCGAGTTCCGCGGCGAACATCATGCCGACGGCGACGGCCGCCCCGTGCCGCCAGCCGTACCGTTCGGCGTGTTCGACGGCGTGGCCGAGGGTGTGGCCGTAGTTGAGGATCTCGCGCCGGCCCGACTCCCGGAAGTCCTCCCCCGTGATCCGCGCCTTCATCTCGATGGCGAGTTCGACCACCCGGCGGAACTGCGGGGTGTGCGGGTCGGTCACGGCTGCGACATCGTCTTCGATGATGTCGAGGATCTCGGGAACCTGGATGAACCCGGCCTTCACGATCTCGGCGAACCCGGCGAGGATCTCGTTCCGCGGCAGGTCGTCGAGCACGTCGAGGTCGCAGAGAACGGCCGCGGGCGCGTAGAAGGTTCCGACCAGGTTCTTTCCCTCGGCCGTGTTGATGCCGTTCTTGCCGCCGATGGCGGCGTCGACCATGCCGAGCACGCTGGTGGGCACCTGCACCAGGCGCACTCCCCGCAGCCAGGTCGCGGCAACGAAGCCGGCCAGGTCGGTCACGGCGCCGCCGCCGAAGCCGATCACGGCATCCGTGCGGCTGAAGTCGGCCTGCCCCATCACCTGCCAGCAGAAGGCGGCCACCTCGACCCGCTTGGCGGCCTCGGCATCGGGCACCTCGGCGATCAGCACCTCGTAGCGATCGAGGAGGCTTTCGCGCAGCGCGACGGCACGCGCTCCGAGTGTGGAGGTGTAGACGATGAGCACCTTGCGCACCTCGGCGCCGAGCTGGTCGGCGACGCCGGCGACGAGCCCGCGCCCGATCAGCACGGGGTACGGGTCCGCGCCGCTGACGGTGATCACGGTGGTGTCGGAGTCTGCCGCCGGGAAGGTTGGTTCTGGAGTTGTTGTGTCGGTCACGGTTTCTCTCTGGTCCAGGTCACGATGTCATCGGCGATGTCGCCGACCGAACGGGTCGATGTGTCGAAGTGGATGTCGGCCAGTGACTCGTACACCGGGCGGCGCTCGTCGAAGATGCGCTGCCAGTCCTCGATGCCGTTGGCGATGAGCGGGCGCTTGCGTCCGCGGATCCGCTTCGCCGCCGCGGCCGCGTCAACGCTGAGGTACACGACACTGCACCGGGCCAGGTCGGCTCGGGACTCGGCGTCGAGCACTGCTCCCCCGCCGAGCGAGACGACGGCCTCTTCGGCCAGGGCCTCGGCGACGACCTCACGTTCGATCACCCGGAAGTACTCTTCACCCTCGCGCGCGAAGATCTCGGCGATCGGACCGTACCGGTCGACGATGCGCTGGTCGGTGTCGATGAACGGCACATTCAGGGCGCGGGCGACGCGGCGCGCGATCTTCGTCTTGCCCGCGGCCATCGGGCCGATGAAGGCAAGCGGGAACAGCTGCCCGAAGGATGCGCCCATGGCTAGAGCGACGCGTCGCTGGACGCGCCGGTCTTCAAGTTGGCCGGGATGTTCGCGAGGTAGCCGTCGAGGTTGCGCCTGGTCTCGCCGATGGAGTCTCCGCCGAATTTCTCGAGCACGGAGTTGGCCAGCACCAGGGCGACCATAGCCTCGGCGACCACGCCCGCCGCGGGAACCGCGCACACGTCGGAACGCTGGTGGTGCGCGGGGGCGGCCTCGCTGGTGGCGACGTCGACGGTGCGGAGGGCCCGGGGAATGGTGGAGATCGGCTTCATGCCGGCGCGAACCCGCAGCACGGTGCCCGTGCTCATGCCTCCCTCGGTGCCGCCGGCCTTGTCGCCGGCCCGCTGGATGACGCCGTCGGCCTGGACGAGCTCGTCGTGGGCGGTGGACCCGCGGCGCGTGGTGGTGAGGAAGCCGTCGCCGACCTCGACGGCCTTGATCGCCTGGATGCCCATCAGCGCCGCGGCGAGCTGGGAATCGAGCCGGCGGTCCCAGTGCACGAAGGAACCGAGGCCGGGAGGGAGGTTGTAGGCGAGCACCTCAACAATGCCGCCCAGAGTGTCACCGTCCTTGTGCGCCGCATCCACCTCGGCCACCATCAGCGCGGATGTCTCCGGGTGGAAGCAGCGCAGCGGGTCCGCGTCGAGGGCGTCGACGTCGCCGGGGTGCGGCAGCGGGGCATCCTCGGGGACCCGGACCGGCCCGATCGAGAGGGTGTGGCTGACCAGGGTGATCCCCAGCTCGGCGAGGAAGGCCCGGGCGACCGCGCCCAGGGCGACCCGGGCGGCGGTTTCGCGGGCGCTGGCCCGCTCGAGCACGGGACGGGCCTCGTCGAAGTCGTACTTCTGCATGCCGACGAGGTCGGCATGGCCGGGCCTCGGCCGGGTGAGGGGCGATCCGCGGCCGCGGGTCAGGGTGGCGGGGTCGACCGGTTCCGGGCTCATCACCTCTGACCATTTGGGCCACTCGGTGTTGCCGATGCGCAGCGCGACCGGGCCCCCCATGGTGAGCCCGTGGCGCACCCCGCCGGACAGGGTGAGCTCGTCCTGCTCGAATTTCATCCGGGCGCCCCGGCCGTAGCCGAGTTTGCGGCGTGCGAGGTCGAGGCGGATATCGGTGAGGGAGACCGGGATCCCAGCGGGCAAACCCTCGACAATGGCGATGAGTTCGGGGCCGTGGGACTCTCCGGCTGTGAGCCAACGAAGCATGACTCCTATCCTCCCACAGGCTCCTCCGCCAAAGCGCCGCGCATCGCCTGCAAAACCTCGTCTTCCCGGGGCAGCGGTTCGAACGGATCGCCGCTGACGAAGATGCGCACCTGGATGAGTGCCTGGTGCAACAGCATCCCGAGGCCCGAGCACACGGTGCCCCCCGCGGCCTGCCAGGACCGGGCCAGCGAGCTCGGCCACGGGGAGTAGCTCACGTCGAACAAGACGGCCCGGTTCCGAAGTTCCGCCGGGAACTCGGCCGCCAGCACAGGCCCGCCCGGCAGGGTGCTGATCACGAGGTCGCTCTGCCGCTCCGGGCTGGCGAGGCTGGTCAGGTTCGCCACCGTGACGGCCACGCCGACGCCGTGGCCCAGCTCGATGAGGGGACCGGCCTTGGACGGGGTGCGGACGACGACGTCGACGGATTCCGCGCCGAGCTCTGCGGCGGCCACGAGCGCCGAGGCCGCGGTCGCCCCCGCCCCCAGCAGGGTGACGTGGGTCGCGCGGGTGAGACCGGCGTCGGCCAGGGCTCGGACCAGCCCCGTGACATCCGTGTTGAACCCGGTCAGGGTGGGGCCGGCGTCCGAGCGGCCGAGGAGCACCGTGTTCGCCGCGCCGGTGAGGGTCGCCATCCGATCGAGGCCGGTCAGGAGCGGCATGACCTCCTGCTTGAGCGGCATGGTCAGGGACAGGCCGTGCCACTCCGCGCCGAGGCCGGCGAGGAAGTCATCGAGCTCCCCGGCGCGCACTTCGATGGCGTCATACTGCCAGTCGAGGCCCAGGGTGGCGTAGGCGGCCCGGTGGAGCGCCGGGGACTGGGAGTGCGCGATCGGAGATCCCAGCACGGCGAGGCGCTGCACGGGCCGGTTCGGCAGTTCGTTAGCCATACTCGGGGTGGTCCTTCATCCAGGCCAGCCATTTGGCGACGGCGACTTCGTGATCCTTGAGCGTGGACGAGAAGATCGTCTCGCCCGTGTCGAGGTTCCAGGACACGAAGTATAGCCAGGGCCCGTCGGCGGGGTGCAGGGCCGCGTCGATGGCCAGGTCCCCGGGGTTCGAGATCGGCCCGGCCGGGAGGCCCGGGTGCACATAGGTGTTGTACGGGTTGCTCGCGTCGGCGCGCTCGGCGTCCGTCGTGGTCGCAACGTCGGTGTTTCCCGTTCGGTACGTCACGGTCGCGTCTGACTGGAGCAGCCCGCTCGGCCACAGCTGGGGGTTGAGCCGGTTGTAGAAGACCCGCGAAACCTTGAAGTAGTCCTCGCGGAGCCCCGCCTCGCGCTGGATCAAAGCGGCCATGGTGATGGTCGTCCATCGCTTGTCCTCGCTCACCCCGGCATCGTCGAGAGCCTTGAACTGGCGGTCGACGAGGGTCTTGATGGCATCATGGGCGGTCACGCCGGGCGTGAAGTTGTAGGTCGCCGGGAAGAGGAATCCTTCCAGGCTGGTCGCCTCGGCGGGAAGTCCGAAGGAGGCGACACTCTTCGCCGCAGCCTCGATGTCGGCCAACGGAACATCCGTCCCCTCCGCGAGCGACTCCAGGGCGACGGCAGCGGTGGTGCCCTCCGGGATGACGACGGTCTGCTCGAGCTTGTTCTTCTTGTCGAGCAGGGCGTCGAGCGCCGAGCGGGCGCTCATCTTCGCGGCCAGCTGGTACGCGCCCGGCTGGAATACGGGTGCGGGTGATTTGGCGAGCAGCAACTTGTAGAAGGCCTCATAGCTCTTGACGACTCCGGCTTCCGCGAGGGTGCCGGCGACATCTCCCCCGGTGTCTCCGTCGTGGATCATCACGACGAGCTTCTTCCCACCGGAGCCCTCGTAGTCGGGCGGCCCCTGGGTCGAGGCGTACAGCTGGGACAGCGGTCCCTGCAGGGCGAACGCCCCGGCCGCCAGAAGCAGGACGAACACGAGCAGCACGCTCACGCAGCCCCAGGCTCCCCGGCGGCTCCTGATGCCCGGTCGCGGCCCGTTCGAGGGATCGGCCCGCCCCCCGGATCGCGGGACGCGACCGCGCGACGCCCGGGCGGCCCGGCGCGAACCGCCCGTTTCCCCGGCTGCCGCCCCGGATGCCGTACCGGGCGTCGAGCCCGCTGCCGAGCCGGCCTCGCCGCCCTGGTGAGTCTCCGTCGCACCGGTCAGGAGCTCTTCCCAGCCACCGGCCGGATCATCGCGCGGCGAACCGTCGCCCGGCGTACCCTCGTTCGGCGAATCAACGGACTCCGGTGGGGTGTGCGACACGGTTTTACGGCCTTTCGGGCGGGTCGGCGGTCGGCTCTCTCGGTGGATCCACGAGCGTGCCGGGGGGCCTGCCCGAGGCTCGCTCGGTGTCCAGAGCGTGTTGCAGAATTATAGTAGCGGCCACCTGATCGATCACCGGGCGGTGGGTTTTCGCCTTGCGACCGGATGCCCGCAGCACCGACTGGGCGGCGACGGTGGACAGCCGCTCGTCAACGAGCCGCACGGGCACCGGGAGCGCCCGCTCGAGGGCCTCCGCGAAGCCCACCGCGTCGCCCGTCGAAGCCGTCGTCCTCCCCGAAAGCGCCAGCGGGAGCCCGACAATGACCTCCACCGCCTCGAGTTCCGCGACGATCCCGCGAATCCGGGCGATATCGACGACGCCGGCGCTGTCGCGGTTCACCGTTTCGACGGGCGTCGCGAGCATGCCGTGGGCGTCGCTGCGGGCGACTCCGATCCGGGCCGTTCCGACGTCGACACCGACCCGCACGCCGTGGCGCACGTCTTAGCGGGCCACAGCCGTGCGAACGGCGTCGAGTGCGCTGGGAACGGCGGAGACGTCCGTGCCGCCGCCCTGCGCGAGGTCGTCCTTGCCGCCGCCGCCGCCGCCGAGGATTCCGGCGACCTGCTTGGCCAGGGCACCGGCCTTGTGGCCGGCGTCGCGGGCGGCCAGGTTGGTCGCGACGATCACGACCGGCTTCTCACCGACCGTTGCGGCCAGCGCCACGACGGCCGGCTCGCTGCCGAGCCGCTCACGGGTGGCGGTGACGAGCATCCGCACGTCGTCGGCGGATGCCAGGGTGCCCAGGTTCTCGGCAACGAGCATGACCGACCCGGCCCGGGACGCCGTCGCCAGGAGGGCCGGAACGCGATCGGAGAGGGCGCGCGCCTCGTAGGCGGCGATCTTCTTCTCCGCCGCCTTGAGGTTCTGGAGCAGGTCGTTGATGCGCTCCGGGAGCGCCTCCTTGGGCGTTTTGAGGTTCGCGGTGAGCTGCGACACGATCGCGCGCTCTGCCGCCAGGTCGCGGAACGCTTCCAGGCCGACAAGCGACTCGACGCGCCGGTTCGTCGAACCGACGGAGGCCTCGCTGACCAGGTTGATCATGCCGATTTCCGCACTCGTCGACACGTGGGTTCCGGCGCAGAGTTCGCGCGACCAGGGCCCGCCGATATCGACGACACGCACGCGGTCGCCGTACTTCTCGCTGAACAGGGCCATGGCGCCCAGGGCCTTGGCCTCGGTGAGATTCATTTCCCGGGTGACGACCTCGAGGTTCTCCCGGATGGCGTTGTTGGCGATCTCCTCGATCTCGCTGCGCGTCGCCGGCGAGAGCGCCTGGTTCCAGGAGAAGTCGAAGCGGAGGAACCCGGCCTTGTTGTACGAGCCGGACTGGTGCGCGTTCGGGCCGAGCACCTGGCGGAGGGCCGCATGGAGGATGTGCGTCCCGGAATGGGCCTGGCGTGCCCCGCGGCGCCAGTCGGCGTCGACCACGCTGGTCGCGCTGTCGCCCACCCCGACCTCACCGCTTCGCACCTGCACCTTGTGGCTGATCAGTCCCGCCACCGGCTTCTGCACGTCGAGCACTTCGAGTTCGTAACCGGGGCCGACGATGAGGCCGGCGTCGGCCTCCTGGCCGCCGGATTCCGCGTAGAGCGAGGTCTCCGAGAGGATGACCTCGGCGATCTCCCCGGCGACGGCGTTCGTCACCGAGGCGCCCTCGACGATGAGGCCGAGGATGGACGACTCGGTCTGCAGGGTGTCGTAGCCGGTGAAGACCGTCGCGCCCTGGGCGCGGAACGCGCTGTAGACGGACAGGTCGGCCAGGGTGGTCTTCTTCGCTTTCGCGTCGGCCTTGGCCATGGCGCGCTGCTTGGACATCAGGGCGTCGAAGGCCTCGCGGTTGACGCTGAGCCCGGCTTCCTCCGCCATCTCGAGGGTCAGTTCGATCGGGAAGCCGTAGGTGTCGTGCAGCAGGAACGCGGTGTCCCCCGGCAGTTCGGCCCCGGCCGCCTTCTTCGTTTTGGCCACGGCGACATCCAGCACGGCGCTGCCGCTGGTCAGCGTGCGGAGGAACGTCTCCTCCTCGGCGTACGCGGCCTGGCTGATCCGGTCGTAGTCGGACTTGACCTCCGGGTAGGCGTCGCTCATCGCGTCGCGCGACGCGGGGAACAGCTCGGGGAAGGTCGCGCCCTCGACACCGAGGAGTCGCATCGCACGCACGGTGCGGCGCATCAGGCGGCGCAGGATGTACCCACGGCCTTCGTTGGACGGCATGACGCCGTCGCTCATCAGCATCAGCGAGGAGCGCACGTGGTCGGCCACGATGCGCATCCGCACGTCGTCCTCATGGTCGGCGCCGTAGGCACGCCGGGAGAGCGCTGCGGCGCGGTCGAGGACCGGGCGGACCTGGTCGATCTCGTACATGTTCTCGACGCCCTGTTTGAGGAAGGCGACGCGCTCCAGGCCCATGCCGGTGTCGATGTTCTTCTTCGGCAGGTCGCCGAGGATTTCAAAGTCGTCCTTGCCGGTGCCCTCGCCGCGGAGGTACTGCATGAAGACGAGGTTCCAGATCTCGACATACCGGTCGTCGTCGGTGGCCGGGCCGCCGTCGGCGCCGTAGGCGGGGCCGCGGTCGAAGAAAATCTCCGAACACGGACCGGCGGGCCCTGACTGGCCGGTCGACCAGTAGTTGGATTCCTTGCCGAGACGCTGGATGCGGTCGGCGGGCACGCCGATCGCCCGCCAGTAGCCGAAAGCCTCATCGTCGTCGAGGTAGATCGTGACCCAGAGGTCCTTCTCGAGGAAGCCGTAGCCGCCTGCCGACTCCGGCGTGGTGAGGAGCTCCCAGGCGTACTGGATCGCCTGCTCCTTGAAGTAGTCGCCGAACGAGAAGTTTCCGGCCATCTGAAAGAAGGTGCCGTGGCGAGGAGTCTTGCCGACCTCTTCGATGTCGTTGGTACGGATGCACTTCTGCACGCTGGTGGCCCGCGGGTAGGGCGGCGGCACCAGGCCGGTCAGGTACGGCACGAACGGGACCATACCGGCCACGGTGAAGAGGAGGGTGGGGTCGTCGCTGACGAGGGACGCCGACGGCACGACCGTGTGTCCACGATCGGCGAAGAAGGCGAGCCAGCGCCCGCGAATTTCAGCAGTCTGCATGGGTTCCGTTGCTTGAAGAGAGGGCGAAAAAAGTGGAGGGGGTGCTGCCTACGGCTTCGTCACGCCGTCGAGGGCCTTGTCGACGGCCGTGTCGACGTCGCCGAGGGCGGCGCGCAGTTCGGCCTCCCGCTCGCGGTAACCATCCGAAATGGCTTCACCGAACTCGCGGGCCTTCGCGTCGAGGTCGTTGAAGAACTGCTTGCCCTGCTGGGTCTTGTTCGCCTCGTGCGCGAGGACGAAACCGACTGCTACGCCAACGGCCAGCCAGATGACATTCTTCATTTCGGTACTCCCTGATGTGTGTTGCGACTGTTCGGCGACTCGCGGCGGAGACGCAACGATCTGAATCCAGCGTAGCGGTCTAGGCTCGCCGGCGGCGGGCGCCGCCGGGGCGGCCGGCCCGGAACGCCGCACGCACACCGGCCGAGAAGCCGGCCAGCTTGATCAGCGGGCCACCCACCGTTGACGCGAACAGGGCGACGAGGGCGGAGGCGTTGCCGGTGGCATCCGCGATATTGCTGGTGATGGTGTCGACCCTGGCAAGCTGCTGGTTCGTTTCCCGGATGGTCGTCGTGCCTTCCTGGAGCAGGGGCGCGACCTCGCGGCTCAGCTCGCGGATGGCCAGGGTGGTCTCGTCGAAAACGCGCCCGAGCTTGACCAGCGGCAGGGCGAGGACGCCCACCAGGACCGCGAAAACTCCTGCGGCGATCAATCCGGCGATATCTCCACCTGACATTGACAACACCTTCCATTCCGGAATCGGCATGCATTGGTCGCGAAATACGCGAAGGGCGGGCCACCCACTGGGTGACCCGCCCTCAAGCGTAGTTCAGACGCGACACCCCAGGGGGGTGCCCGGTGAGCTAGCGCGCTGCGTAGTACTCGACGACGAGCTGGACTTCACACGTCACGGGGATTTCGATGCGCTTGGGGCGACGCACGAGGCGGGCCTGCAGCTTGTCGAGTTCGACCTCGAGGTAGACCGGGAGCTTGGGGAGCAGGTCGACGTGGCCGCCGGCGGCTGCAACCTGGAACGGCTCCATGCCCTCGCTCTTGGGCTTGACGTGCATGAGCTGACCCGGCTTCACGCGGAAGGACGGACGGTCGACCAGCTGGCCGTCGACAAGGATGTGACGGTGCACGATCATCTGACGGGCCTGGGCGGTCGTGCGGGCGATGGCCGAGCGCACGAGGAGAGCGTCGAGACGGGTCTCGAGGATCTCGACCAGGTTCTCACCGGTCAGGCCCTGGGCGCGACGCGCTTCCTGGAAGGCGATCTTGAGCTGAGCCTCGCGGATGCCGTACTGGGCACGCAAGCGCTGCTTTTCGCGTAGGCGCACGGCGTAGTCCGAGTCGGTCTTGCGCTTGGTACGGCCGTGCTCGCCCGGAGCGTACGGACGCTTCTCGAGGTACTTGGCCGCCTTCGGGGTCAGGGCGATGCCCAGTGCACGAGAGAGGCGGGTCTTGCTGCGGGTACGTGACTTGGTAGACACGGGTTCCTTTCGATGGAGACTCAAACACAGGGAAGCCAGGGCGCACGCGCTACAAACACACGGGCGTCATGGGAGATCAGAGGGTTGGTGCCACGGGCCGCTCGGCTACAGAGCGAATCCCATCCAAACCGGAGTTGGGCGCAGCCGCACGCCAAAACCAGTTGTAGGCAGCCTTCAGACTAACACAGCGTCTAACCGCCGCGGATGATCCGGCGCAGCTTCGCGAGGCGCGACGAGACCTCGCGCTCATGGCCGTGTTCGGTGGGTTCGTAATAACGCACGGTCTTGAGCTCGTTCGGCGGATACTGCTGGGCGAGCACGCCGAGCGCGTCGTCGTGCGGGTACTTGTAGCCCTTGCCGTGGCCGAGTCGCTTGGCGCCCGGGTAGTGCCCGTCGCGCAGGTGCTTGGGCACCCGGCCGGTCTTGCCCGCCCGCACGTCGGCGATGGCGGCATCCAGCGCCAGGTAGGCGGCGTTGGACTTGGGGGCCGTCGCGAGGTGCACCACGGCCTGGGCGAGCGGAATCCTGCCCTCGGGCATGCCGATGTACTGCACGGCGTCCGCGGCGGCGATCGCGATCACGAGCGACTGCGGGTCCGCCATCCCGATGTCTTCCGAGGCGAGAACGATGATGCGACGGCAGATGAAGCGCGGGTCTTCCCCGGCCTCGATCATGCGGGCCAGGTAGTGCAGCGACGCGTCGACGTCGGAGCCGCGCACCGACTTGATGAACGCGCTGATCACGTCGTAGTGCTCATCGCCATTGCGGTCATAACGGAGCAGCGCGCGGTCGACGGCGAGCGAGACGATCTCCGTGGTGATCACGGGCCTGGTGTCGGTGCCCTCATCGGTGGTCGTGGCGGCACTGGTCGTGGCGGCACTGGCCGTGGCGGCACTGGTTGTGGCGGCACTGACGGAAGCCGCCTCGAGCGCGGTGAGCGCGCGCCGGGCGTCTCCGGACGCGAGCCGGATGATCGCCGCGCGCGCCTCGCCGTCGAGCACGAACTTGTCGGCGAGACCCCGGGGATCCACGACGGCGCGGTCGACCACGATGGCGAGGTCGTCGTCGCTGAGCGTTTCGAGGGTCAGCAGGAGCGACCGGGACAGCAGCGGCGAGATGACCGAGAAGGAGGGATTCTCGGTGGTCGCCGCCACGAGGATGATCACCCCGTTCTCCACGCCCGGAAGCAGGGCATCCTGCTGGGCCTTGCTGAAACGGTGGATCTCGTCGAGGAAGAGCACCGTCGACAGCCCGTAGAGGTCGCGGCTGGTGCGTGCCTCCTCCATCACCTGGCGGACATCGCGCACACCGGCGGAGACGGCCGAGAGTTCGACGAAGCGGCGGCCGGAGCTGTGGGCGATGGCCTGGGCCAGGGTCGTCTTGCCCGTCCCGGGCGGGCCCCAGAGGATGACCGAAACCGAGCCCCGCTCCCCCGTCTTGTCACTGGCCAGGCTGACCAGCGGCGAGCCGGGGGTCAGCAGGTGCCGCTGACCGGCGACCTCGTCGAGGCTTTTCGGGCGCATCCGCACGGCGAGGGGGGTTGCGCCACTGCGCAGTCCCGGTTGGGCATCCGACATGACTCCAGCGTAGTTTGTGCCGCCGACCGCGGCTGCCCGGTCCCCGCGCGGCACTCTGCCCGCTTCCGCCGGGTTGCGTAGAATTCAAGCGGCGGCACCGCTGCCCCCTTTTTGCCTACCCGCCCGGTGGCGGCCCCTGGAGGATTGACGTGGTTCCGAGCACCAGGCAAGACCGTGTGTCCCGCGAGGCCAGGGCCAGGGCGCGCGCCTACCAGGCGCGGCAGGCCGTGCACGAACACCAGCAGAAGCGCCGGAAGCGCGACAACGTGCTCGCCTGGAGCGCGCTCGGCCTGGTGCTGATCCTCGCCGTGGGCGCGCAGCTGCTCTTCTTCACCGGCGGGCCGGGCACCCCGGCCCCGAGCGCGGGCGCGACGCCCACGCCCAGCTCGTCGGCCCCGGCGGGGGCGAACTCGGGCGACGTCCCGCCCAGCAGCCTGGCCGAGGGCCGCACCTGGACGGGCTCACTCACCCTCAACGACTCGGCTCTCGGTTTCGAACTCGACGGCAAACTGGCCCCGCAGGCCGTGTCGTCAACGGTCGACCTGGTCAGGACCGGCTTCTACGACGACGTTTCCTGCCACCGGCTCACCATGGGCGGCTTTTTCGTGCTGCAGTGCGGCGACCCCGACGGCACGGGCTCGGGCGGCCCCGGCTACAGCTACGGTCCGGTTGAGAACGCCCCGGCGGACGACGTGTACCCGGCGGGCACGATCGCCATGGCCCGCCAGGGCGGCAACGCGTACAGCATGGGCAGCCAGTTCTTCATCGTCTACGAGGACACGACCATCCCGGCCGACGCGGCCGGCGGATACACCGTGCTGGGCAAGATCACGAGCGGCCTCGATGAGTTGAAAGCAAAAATCACGGATGCCGGGACCAAGGACGGCAAAACGGACGGCGCGCCGAAGGTCCCGACCGCGATCACGGCGATAACAGTTCAGTAGTTTCAGGCGAGCGACGCGCGGGCTTGCAATAGGCTGGGTGCAGTATTGCCCCGTTCGGGGCCACGCAACTACTCAGCACGCAACTATTCAGCAAGGTGAGGCTCTTGACTCCGACAGATCAGCAACCATGGGGTCGCGTAGACGAAACCGGCACGGTCTACGTGCGCGAAGCGGCGGGCGAACGCGCCGTCGGCCAGTACCCGGACGCCACCCCCGAAGAGGCCCTGGCCTACTTCGAACGCAAATACGTTGAACTGAACGGGCAGGTCACCCTGCTCGAGCAGCGCGCCAAGGGTGGCGCTCCGGCCGCGGACATCGCCAAGACCGTCGCCAACCTGACCGCGACGGTGGCCACCGCCAACGCCGTCGGCAACCTCGCCGCCCTCGCCGAGCGGCTCGCCGCCCTCGGCGGCGCCGTGACCGAGCTCACCGAGCAGCAGGGCGCCGAGGCGAAGGCCGCCGCCGGTGCCGCGATCGCCGAACGCGCCGCGATCGTCGAAGAGGCCGAACGCCTCGCCGCCGAAGACCCCGCCAAGACGCAGTGGAAGCAGGCCAGCGCGGCGCTGGACGAGCTGTTCACCAAGTGGCAGGCCCACCAGCACGACGCGCCCCGCATCCCCAAGGGTGAGGCCAACGAACTGTGGAAGCGATTCCGCGCGGCCCGCACCACCATCGAACAGAACCGCAAGGCGTTCTTCGCCGACCTCGACAGTGCCCACAAGGACGTCCGCAACCGCAAGCAGCAGCTGATCGAGAAGGCCGAGGCCCTCGCGCCCAAGGGCGCCGACGGCATCCCGGCCTACCGGGGCCTGTTGGAGGACTGGAAGAACGCGGGCCGCTCCGGCAAGAAGCAGGACGACGCCATGTGGGCGAAGTTCAAGGCGGCCGGTGACGTGCTGTACGGCGCCAAGGGCGAAATCGACGCCCAGGACAATGAGGAATTCGCCGGCAACCTCACCACGAAGCTCGAACTCCTGACCGAGGCCGAGGCGCTCCTGACCGAAACCGACCGCACCAGGGCGCGCGAGACGCTCACGTCGATCCAGCGTCGCTGGGACGCCATCGGCAAGGTTCCCCGCGACCAGGTCAAGGTCGTCGACGAGCGCCTGCGCAAGGTGGAAGCCGCCGTGCGCAAGCTCGACGACGACCACTGGAAGCGCAACAACCCCGAGACGAAGGCGCGCGCCGAAGGTCTCGCCGGCCAGTTGAACGACGCCATCGCGAAGCTCGAAGCCGAGCTGGCCACGGCTCAGGAGAGCAAGGACGCCCAGGCGATCGCCGAGGCCACGGAGGCGCTCGAAACCCGCAAGGCGTGGCTGAAGGCCATCGGCCAGTAGTATCCACGCTGTCGAGTCCGGTGATCTGTCCACAGATCACCGGATCCGTCGGTTAACGGCACGATTGGCCCGCACTCTGGTCGGATGACCGGCATCCTTGCCCCGGTGCTCACTCCGGATGACCTTCCCCTCGCCGAACTGTGCGGCGCCCGTCTCGACGGCGAGGTCTACGCTCTCGGCGATTCCTGGTGCCCGGTCGACGAAGTGGACGGGCCCGTCGCCCGCGCCCTCGCCGCCGGCCTGCTCGTCCCCGGCCGGGCGATCGCCGAGCGGATGACCGCCGCCTGGGTCTATGGTCTCGCGCCCGAGCCGCACCGGCACCACTTCTGCGTCGATCTCGGCGCGCGCACCCACGTGCCGCCGTCACCGCGCCTTCAGCTGCGAGAGGTGCGCTGCCGGCCGGACGAGACCCTGGTGATCGCCGGGCTGCGGGTGACGACTCCCCTGCGCACCGTCATCGACCTGGCCCGGTCGCCGGGCCCCGACGTGTCGCGTCGCGACTGGTCCGACCCCGACGCCACCGGCCCAGTCTCGTCCGGCACCGACTCGGAACGGGGGCTCGTCGCGCTGCTGGCGGCACTCCTCCGGCTCGGCGGTTTCGCCGACGCCCACGCCGCGGAGCAGCTGTGCCGGCGCCAGAACCTGCCGCATAAGGTGATCGCGCTGGCGAGGCTGGAACGCGCCTCACAGCTGCTCGCCGCCGCGGCCGGCGCACGCGGCCCTCGAGTCTCGGCCCTGAGTTGACCCGTTGCGGTCGAGTTTGACTGGCACACCAGCCAACCTCGACCGGAACCGTCAAGGTCGGCGCAGGGCCGAACGGGCAGAGGGGAACGGACGGACTAGCCGTCACTGACGCGGTACACGTCGTACACGGTGTCGATCCGGCGCACCGCGTTCAGCACCCGGTCCAGGTGGGTCACATCGCCCATCTCGAAGACGAACCGGCTGAGGGCCAGCCGGTCGCTCGAGGTGTTGACCGTGGCGGAGAGGATGTTGACGTGGTGCTCGGACAGCACCCGCGTCACGTCCGAGAGCAGACCGGACCGGTCGAGGGCCTCGATCTGGATGTGCACGAGGAAGAGGCTCTTGGAGGTGGGCGCCCATTCCACGTCGATCATGCGCTCGGGCTCCTTGAGCAGCGAGTGCACGTTGTGGCACGCGGCCTGGTGCACCGACACCCCGGACCCGCGGGTGATGAAGCCGACGATCTTGTCACCCGGAACCGGGGTGCAGCAGCGGGCGAGCTTGACGAGGATGTCCGGGGCGCCCCGCACGAGCACCCCGGAGTCGCTGTTGCGCAGGGTCTGTGTGCGGCCACGAGGGGCGACGGGGAGGTCGGTGCTGTCGCTTTCTTCGACGCTTTGCAGCGAAGCCACGACCTTCTCGAGCACCGACTGGGTCGAGACATGGCCCTCGCCGACGGCGGCATACAGCGCCGAGACGTCCTCGTACTTCATCATCGCCGCGACTTCGGCGAAAGAATCCTGGTTCATCAGCTTCTGCAGCGGCAGGTTCTGCTTGCGCATCGCCCGGGCGATCGAGTCGCGACCCTGTTCGATGGCCTCGTCGCGGCGTTCCTTGGTGAACCACTGCCGGATCTTGTTCCGCGCCCGGGGGCTCTTGACGAAGTTCAGCCAGTCCTTGCTGGGGCCTGAGTCGGGGTTCTTCGACGTGAACACCTCGACCACGTCGCCGGTCTCGAGGGTGCTCTCAAGCGGCACGAGCCGCCCGTTGACCTTGGAACCCATGGTGCGGTGACCGACCTCGGTGTGCACGGCATAGGCGAAGTCGACCGGGGTCGCGCCGGCCGGCAGGCCGATGACGCGACCCTTCGGCGTGAACACGTACACCTCTTTGGCGCCGATCTCGAACCGGAGGGAGTCCAGGAACTCGCCGGGGTCTGCGGTCTCGGCCTGCCAGTCGGAGATGTGCGCCAGCCAGGCCATGTCGGTGTCGCTCTGCGGGCCGGGCCCGGTGCTCTTGCCGGTGGTCTGGTCCTTGTACTTCCAGTGCGCCGCGACGCCGAATTCGGCGCGCTGGTGCATCTCCTGGGTGCGGATCTGGATCTCGACCGGGCGACCGTTCGGCCCCAGGACCGTCGTGTGCAGCGACTGGTAGAGGTTGAACTTGGGCGTGGCTATGTAGTCCTTGAAGCGGCCGGGCAGCGGCGTCCACCTCGCGTGGATCGCACCCAGCACGGCGTAGCAGTCGCGCACCGAGTTAACCAGCACACGGATGCCCACCAGATCGTAGATCTCGTCGAACTCGCGGCCGCGCACGACCATTTTCTGGTAGATCGAGTAGTACTGCTTCGGGCGCCCGGCAACCTTGCCGCGGATCCGCGCCGCCTTGAGGTCGTCGTTGATCGACTCGATGATCTGCTGGACGAATTCCTCACGCTGCGGCGTGCGCTGTTTGACCAGGCTCTCGATCTCCGCGTAGAGCTTGGGGTAGAGCACGGCGAAGGAGAGGTCTTCGAGCTCCCACTTGATCGTCTGGATGCCCAGGCGGTGAGCCAGCGGCGCGTAGATCTCCAGCGTCTCCGTCGCCTTCCGCGTGGCGGATTCGGCCGGCACGAAGCCCCAGGTGCGCGCGTTGTGCAGGCGGTCGGCGAGTTTGATGATCAGCACGCGGATGTCCTTGGACATCGCGACGATCATCTTGCGCACCGTCTCGGCCTGCGTACTGTCGCCGTACTTGACCTTGTCGAGCTTGGTGACGCCGTCGACAAGCATCGCGATCTCGTCGCCGAAGTCGACCCTCAGGGCATCGAGCGTGTAGGCGGTGTCCTCGACGGTGTCGTGCAGCACCGCGGCGGCAATCGTCTTCGGCCCGATGCCGAGGTCGGCCAGGATCTGGGCGACGGCCACCGGGTGGGTGATGTACGGTTCCCCGCTCCGGCGAACCTGGCCCTCGTGGGCACGTTCGGCAGCGGTGTACGCACGCTCGATCACACCGAGATCGGCCTTGGGATGATGCATCCGCACGGTCTTCAGCAGGGTGTCGACGGCCCCGACCGGCTGGGCGCGGGAAAAGATGCGCGGTACCAGGCGGCGCAGTGAAGCGGTGGATGGCGTTGTTGTCTCCGTCATCGCTTCACCTCACTCTCCTCGGCCTATTATCGCTGATCCAGCCGAGAACATCGCCCGGGATCCCCTCCGGCCAGTATTGGCGGCCGGGACGAGGCGGCTGGCCTCCGGCGCGCCCGGCGAGGCATCCACCTCGGCCTACGCGTCCGGAGACCGGATCATACGGTCAGGTTCTCCTGCCTCGGCGCGGCCACGCCCGCCTTGGCGCGGAGGGCGAGCGCCTTCTTGTCGCGCTTGCGAACCTCCGGCTCCGCGGTACGGAGCTGTGCGTAGAGCGGAGCAGCAACGAAGATCGTCGAGTACGTGCCGACGAAGATGCCGATCAGGAGCGCCAGGGCGATGTCGCGCAGGGTTCCGGCCCCGAGGACGAAGGCGCCGATGAACAGAATGGACGCAACCGGGAGCATGGCCACGACCGAGGTGTTGATCGAGCGCACCAGGGTCTGGTTCACGGCCAGGTTGACCGACTCCGCGAACGTGCGGCGGGATTCGGGTCCATCCTCCGCGGTGTTCTCCCTGATCTTGTCGAAGACCACCACGGTGTCGTACAGCGAGTAACCCAGGATCGTGAGGAAGCCGATGACGGCCGCCGGCGTGATCTCGAAGCCGGTCAGGCCGTAGAAGCCGGCCGTGAGGATGAGGTCGTGCAGCAGGGCGACCATGGCGGCCAGGGACATCTTCCAGGTTCGGAAGTACAACGCCATGACGACGGAGGCGAGCACGAGGAACACCAGCAGGCCGCGGAGCGCCTGACCGGTGATGTCCGCGCCCCACGACGGGCCGATGAAGGACGATGTCACCTGGGTCTCCGGGACCGCGTAGGCCTCGGCCAGCGCAGCGCGCACCTCGCGGGACGCCCCAGGCTCCAGCTGATCCGTCTGCACCCGGACGCCCGAGTTGCTGACCGAAGAGATCTTCGGCACGGCCGCCGGGTCCACGCTGGCGACGGCTTCGGCTGCCGGAGCCTGGTCCTGCGTCTTGGCGTCGGACACGACGAACTCGGAACCGCCCGTGAACTCGATGCCGAAGACGAAGCCGCCGCGCAGCAGCGGTCCGACGACAGCGATGAGAATCATCACCGCGGCGATCAGGTACCAGAGCTTGCGGCGGCCGACGATGTCGAAGGAACGCTTGCCGGTGTAGAGGTCGTTGCCGAACTGGGCAAAGCTGGCCATTAGGAATCCTTCCCGTCGGTCGACCGATTCGTGCTGGAACCGACCTTTTCTGTCGCCTTGCGTTCGGCGATGGTCTGGCGTTTCGCGGCCTCACGGCTCGACGCGGCCGACTTCGAGGAGGCAACCTGCGGGGCGGGCAAGAACTTGGCCCGACCCCGATAGACGGCACCCAGGGCCCGCGGGTCGAGCCCGCTGAACCGGTGGCCCTCGGCGAAGAATCTCGTCCGTGCGAGGAGCTGCAGCATCGGGTGCGTGAACAGCATGACCACGATGAGGTCGACGATGGTGGTGAGGCCGAGGGTGAACGCGAATCCGCGCACGTTGCCGACGGCGAGGATGAACAGGACCGCGGCGGCGAGGAAGTTGACCGCGTCGGAGGCGATGATCGTGCGGATGGCCCGCCTCCAGCCGCTCTCGACCGCGGACTCGAGTCCGCGACCGTCCCGCAGCTCGTCCCGAACACGTTCGAAGTACACGATGAACGAGTCGGCGGTGATACCGATAGCCACGATCAACCCCGCGACACCGGCGAGGGACAATCGGTAGCCTTCCCGCCAGGACAGGATCGTGATCAGAAGGTAGGTGATCACCGCGGCCACGACGAGTGACGCGACGGTGACGAGCCCGAGCAGCCGGTATTGCGCGATCGAGTACAGCACGACCAGGACGAGCCCGATCAGGCCGGCGATCAGACCGCTGGTCAGCTGGGCGGTTCCGAGAGTCGCCGAAATCGTGTCCTGGCTCTGCACGGCGAAGCTCAGCGGCAGCGCGCCGAATTTGAGCTGGTCGGCCAGTGACTTGGACGTCACCTGGGTGAAGTTTCCGGTGATCTGCGGCTTGCCGTCGGTGATCACCGCGAGCGTGCGCGGCGCGGAGATGACCGAGCCGTCGAGCACGATCGCGAACTGGTTCTGCACACCCTGCAGCCCGCTCAGGCGGGTCGTGACGGTCGCGAAGTCCTTGGTGCCTGCGGCGTCGAAGACCATGTTCACGGCCCACTCGCCGGTGGTGGCTCCGGACTGTGTGGTCACCTGGCCGTTGGTCGCGTCCGCAATGTTGGAACCGCTGACTTCGACCGGGCCGAGCACGTACTTGACGGAGCCATCGGCCTCACAGGTAACGAGCGGCTTGTCGGCCGGGGCGACGACGGCGTTGTCGATCTTGCTGCAGTCGAAAGCGTCGTACTGCGCCTGGAGCGCCGGGGTGACGTAGTTGAGGTCGCTGGCGTTGGTGGGCTTGACGCTGGGCGTGCTCGGGAGGCTGCCCGGGTCGACGCTGGGCGTCGGAGTGGGCGTCGCCGCAGCGCCGTCCCCGCCGACGCTGTCTCCGGAGGGAGCCCCGGCCAGGAGCACCGGCCGGAACTCGAGCTTGGCCGAAGATTCGATCCGGTTGATCGTCGCGTCATCGGGAGTGCCCGGGATCGACACGACAATGTTCTTGCCACCCTGGGTGTTGATCTCCGACTCGGACACACCGGCGGAGTTGATGCGCTCCCGGATGATCGACACGGCCTGGTTCAGCTGCTCGGGCGAGACGGACTGGCCCGACTCGAGCTTGGGAGCCAGGATGATCTGAGTGCCGCCCTCGAGATCGAGCGCAAGCTTGGGCGCCCAGGAACCGCTACCGCCCATGACACCGGCCGCATTGAGGGCGAACAGGCCGACGATAATCACGCCTAACCAGGACAGGGAACGCCAGGCCTTCTTGACCGGGGTCGACTTTGCCACCTGTGAACTCAGCTTTCTATGCTCGTGCCCGCGCCCGTGAGGGCGCGGGCACGGGAGAGGGTTGTGTTACGCGTCGCCCTTGGCGCGCGTGCTGCCATCGATGCCGTCTTCGCCTGCTGCGCGCTGGCCGAACTCCGGCTCACCCATGACGGTGCCGCTGTCCTGGTTGAGCTCGGCGACGGGAGCCTCGTCGGCCTCGACGACGGTCGGCTCGACGACGCGGGCGATCGTCTGGCGGTGGATGTTGACCACGGTGCCCGGTGCGATCTCGAGCGCAACCTTGTTCTCGGCCTCGTCGATCGACACGATGGTGCCGTACATGCCGAAGTTGGTCATGACCTCGGCGCCGGCGACCATCTTGGACTGGAGGGCCTCGAGGTCCGCCTTGCGCTTGCGCCCGTTGCGGAACATGAAGAACACGAGGACCGCCAGGACGGCGAGCATGAGGATGGTGGTGATGTCTGGCATGAAACTTTTGTACCTTCCGATTGCGGTACGACGACCGCTACAGGTGAGTGCGGATCGCGGCGGACCAACTTGAATTATAGGGGATCGAGGTTCAGGCCGGCCTGAGGGCTGCTGAGACCGAAGTGTTGCCACGCCGCGGGTGTTGCCACCCGCCCCCTCGGGGTGCGCGTGAGGAAGCCTATCCGCACCAGGAAGGGCTCGACGACCGCTTCGACGGTTTCGGACTCCTCGCCGACGGAAACCGCCAGCGTATTCAGGCCAACCGGGCCTCCCCCAAAACGAGTCAGGATGATCCGCATGACTTCACGGTCGAGCCGATCCAGGCCGATCGGGTCGACGTCGTACAGCTCGAGCGCCGCATGGACGGCGGCCAGGTCTGCCTCTCCCCCGTGCACGAGTGCGTAGTCGCGCACGCGCCGGAGGAGCCGGTTCGCGATGCGCGGCGTTCCCCGGCAGCGGCCCGCGATCTCGGCGAGGGCGTCGCGGCCGATCGGCAGTTCGAGCAGTTTTGCCGCCCGGCCGAGCACCTGTTCCAGCTCGGCCTCGGAGTAGAACTCGAGGTGGGCGGTGAAGCCGAATCGGTCCCGGAGGGGGTTGGGCAGCAGTCCGGAGCGGGTGGTCGCCCCGACGAGCGTGAAGGGCGCCAGTTCCAGCGGCACGGAGGTCGCCCCCGCGCCCTTGCCCACCATGATGTCGATGCGGAAGTCTTCCATCGCCAGGTAGAGCATCTCTTCGGCCGAGCGCGCCATCCGGTGGATTTCGTCGATGAAGAGCACTTCGCCGGGCACGAGCGAGGAGAGCACCGCCGCGAGGTCGCCGGCGTGCTGGATGGCGGGCCCGCTGGACATGCGCAGCGGACGGTTGCCCTCGAAGGCCACGATCATGGCCAGCGTGGTCTTGCCGAGCCCAGGCGGGCCGGCCAGCAGGATGTGGTCGGGGGTGCGGCTCTGCATCGTCGCCGCGGTGAGCAGGAGCTGCAGCTGGCCGCGCACCTTCTGCTGGCCGACGAACTCGGCCATGCTGCGGGGCCGGAGGGCGCCTTCGAACGCGAGCTCGGCATCCCCTTCAAGCACCGGGTTCGTCACTTCGACACCCGGATCGTTGGCCAGTCCCTGGCCGGTCATGACCGGCGCTCCGACGACTGGTGAGCGGGGCTCTGGTGTGCGGGGCCCAGCCGGGCCAGGGCCAGGCGCAGCACGGTCGCGACGCCGGGATCCGCGCCGGATGCCTCGGCCAGCGTTTCATCGACGGCCTGCGCCGCCACTCGTTCCGACCAGCCCAGGCCGATCAGGGCGGCCTGCACGTTCGCGGCGACCGTGGCGGAACCGGCCGGACGCGGGTTCGCGGGCGCCCCGCTGGTCACCTGCACCTTGCCGGCCAGCGACAGGACGATCAGCTTGGCGGTCTTGGGTCCGATGCCGCTGACCTTGCGGAACGCCGCGTCGTCCTCGGCCTGGACGGCCAGGGCGATCTGGTTCGGGGTGAGCACCGCGAGCACGCCGAGGGCGGACTTCGGGCCGACACCGGTGACGCCGACGAGCAGCTCGAACACCGCAAGCTCCGGTGCGGTCGGGAAGCCGTAGAGGGCGAGGGAGTCTTCGCGCACGACCAGCGTCGTCGCGAGCCGGGCCTCGGCGCCGACGCGCACGGACAGCGCGGTCGTCGGGGTGACCTGCAGGGCGAGGCCGACTCCGCCGACCTCGATCACGACGGTCGAGCCCAGGGCGGACAGGACGGTGCCACGTACGGAGGAGATCACCGCTTAAGACTACGCGGCGGCACCGACGCTGCCGCGCTACGCTCCGCGGCGAGCCATGCCTTCTGGGCTGGGGTCTGGGCGCCCGGGGCGAGCGAAGCGGCCGTGGGCAGCGTTCCGCCGGAGGCCCCGGTGCGCCAGGCGTGGCAGATGGCCAGGGCGAGCGCGTCGGCGGCATCGGCCGGCTTGGGGATTTCGGCGAGGCCGAGGATGCGCGCGACCATCGTGCCGACCTGTTTCTTGTCGGCCGAGCCGTACCCGGTGATGGCCGCCTTGACCTCGCTCGGCGTGTGCAGCGACACCGGCAGGCCCCGCCGGGCGGCGAGCATCAGGGCGACGCCGCTGATCTGCGCGGTGCCCATGACCGTGCTCACGTTGTGCTGGGCGAACACGCGCTCGATGGCCACGAACGCGGGCTGGTGACGGTCGAGCATGTCTTCGATGCCGTCGCTGATCAGCAGCAGCCGGCGCTCGAGGGCCAGGCCGGGGTCGCTCCGCAGCACGGTGACGTCGACGAGGGTCGCCGAGCGGTTGCCGGAGACGTCGACGACGCCCACGCCGCAGCGAGTGAGGCCAGGGTCGATCCCGAGCACCCTGACCGGCATCGCGGCGTTACGCTGACTCGGCCTGGAGCTCCGCCTGCACCTCGGGCGACAGGTCGTAGTTGCTGTAGATGTTCTGCACGTCGTCGAGTTCCTCGAGGGCGTCGATGAGGTGGAAGACCTTGCGGGCGGTCTCGGCATCCACCTCCACCTTGAGCGACGGCACGAACGCGATGTCGGCGGAGTCGTAATCGACGCCCGCGTCCTGCAGCGCGGTGCGGGTGGCGACGAGGTCGTGGGCCTCGCTGAAAACCTCGAACTTGTCGCCGTCGTCGACCACCTCTTCGGCGCCGGCGTCGAGAACGGCGAGGAGAACGTCATCCTCGGTGAGGCCGTCGCTCTTGGGAACGACGACGATGCCCTTGCGGTGGAAGTTGTAGGCGACGCTGCCCGGGTCGGCCATGTTGCCGCCGTTGCGGGTGACCGTGGTGCGCACTTCGGCTGCCGCACGGTTCTTGTTGTCGGTGAGGCACTCGATCATGATGGCCACTCCGTGAGCCGCGTAGCCCTCGTACATGATCGTCGTGTAATCGACGGCGTCGCCGGTCAGGCCGGCGCCGCGCTTGACGGCGCGGTCGATGTTGTCGTTCGGAACGGAGGTCTTCTTGGCCTTCTGGATGGCGTCGACCAGGGTCGGGTTGCCGGAGAGGTCTGCGCCGCCCATGCGGGCCGCGACCTCGATGTTCTTGATCAGCTTTGCGAAGGCCTTGGCGCGCCGCGAATCGGTGATCGCCTTCTGGTGCTTCGTTGTCGCCCATTTGGAATGCCCGGACATACATCTCCCGTTTGTTTCACTCGTGTGCTGCCGCTGGTGTGTTGCAGCTGCCGCGTTGCAGCGCTGCTGTGTTGCAGAGCCTGTGCGGCGATCTGGCGCCGCCATGCGTGGTCGTCGCACCCGCCGGGTGCCCGCCCATTCTAACCCGGGGCACCCCGAACCGGCCGGAAGCCCCGGCCAACACGGCTCAGGCGATGAGCTTGTGCAGGGTGCGCAGGTTCCTGGTCGTTGTGCTCGAGCGGTATCTCGTCTTGCCGCTGAGTTTGCTGAACGGGCTCTTCACCCCGACCGCCCGCCGGACCTCCCAGTAGAGCACCCCGTCGCCGGCGGTGACCCGCTCGTCGCGCGGGTCGAGTCCGTCGGCACCGGCCAGGAGCTCGGTCAGGGCCGAGGGATCAGACGAGAAAACGACATACGGATGCCAGCCCTCGCGATTCGGGTCGAAGGGGTAGGCGTCGACGATCCGGCCGAGGGTCTCGACGCCCTGCAGCACGATCCAGGCCTCGTAGTCGTAGGCCTCGGACAGGGCGGCTTCGATCCGCGCCTTGAGCGCCGAAGCGTCGCTCTCCCCCGGCCCGGTCTCGAAGAGCACGTTCCCACTGGCCAGGACGGTCTGCACGCCGGCGAAGCCGAGCCCGCGGAACAGGTCCCGGAGCGACGACATGGTGATCGTGATGCCGTTCACGTTGATGCCCCGCAACAGGGCGACGTATGCGGTCACGACGCTGCGCCGGTCATGACGCTGCGCCGCGGAACTTCGCGTCGGACACCATCCGGAGGAAGTGCTCGTGGAACCGGTGCTCCCCCGTGATTTCGGGGTGGAACGAGGTGCCGAGCAGGTTGCCCTGCTGCACGGCGACGCAGCGGCCGTCCGCGAGCCTGGCCAGCGCGGTCGCGCGGGGCCCGACCACCTCCACCACCGGGGCGCGGATGAACACGGCGTGCACCGGAGGCGCGCCGAGCACCGGCACGTCCAGCTCCGTCTCGAAAGACTCCGCCTGCGAGCCGAACGCGTTGCGGCGCACCGAGATGTCGAGTCCGCCGATGCTCTGCTGGCCGGCGATGCCGTCGAGCACGGTGTCGGCCAGCATGATCAGCCCGGCGCAGGTGCCGTAGACCGGCAGGCCGGCGTGCACGGCGTCCCGGAGCGGCTCGGCCAGACCGAACGCGCGGGAGAGCTTGTCCATGACGCTGGACTCGCCGCCCGGGATCACCAGGCCGCTGACGCGGGCCAGTTCCTCCGGGCGACGAACGAGTTCCACTTCCGCGCCGAGCGCTGCGAGGACCGCGGCGTGCTCACGAAAGTCGCCCTGCAGGGCGAGAACTCCAACGGTCATCTTGGGTGCTGTTACCAGCCGCGCTCGGACAGGCGGTGCGGCGCGGCCAGGTCGGACACGTTGATGCCGACCATGGCCTCGCCCAGCCCGCGGGACACGGCAGCGACGACGCTCGGGTCGTCGTAGAACGTGACGGCCTTGACGATCGCGTTGGCGCGGGCCTGCGGGTTGCCCGACTTGAAGATGCCGGAGCCGACGAAGACGCCGTCGGCGCCGAGCTGCATCATCATGGCGGCGTCGGCGGGCGTGGAAACGCCACCGGCGACGAACAAGACGACGGGGAGCTTGCCGGTCGCGGCGATCTCGGCGACCAGTTCGTAGGGCGCCTGCAGTTCCTTGGCGGCGACGTACAGTTCGTCCTTGCTCAAAGCGGACAGGCGGGCGATCTCGCCCCTGATCGTGCGGATGTGCTTGGTGGCCTCCGAGACGTCGCCGGTGCCGGCCTCGCCCTTGGACCGGATCATGGCCGCGCCCTCGGTGATGCGGCGAAGCGCTTCACCCAGGTTGGTCGCGCCACAGACGAACGGCGTCTGGAAGTTCCACTTGTCGATGTGGTTGACGTAGTCGGCCGGGCTCAGCACCTCGGACTCGTCGATGTAGTCGACCTTGAGGGCCTCCAGCACCTGCGCCTCGACGAAGTGGCCGATCCGGGCCTTCGCCATGACCGGGATGGACACCTCGGCGATGATGCTGTCGATCAGGTCGGGGTCGCTCATCCGGGCGACACCACCCTGGGAACGGATGTCGGCGGGCACGCGCTCGAGGGCCATGACGGCAACCGCGCCGGCGTCCTCTGCGATTCGTGCCTGCTCTGCGGTGACGACGTCCATGATGACGCCGCCCTTCAGCATCTCGGCGAGTCCGCGCTTGACGCGGCTCGAGCCAAACTGCTCGGCGGAAGTGGTCTCAGTCATTTCTTGATTCTATTCCTTGCGTGGTGGGGCACTGGCGCAGCGGACCGCTGCCTGGACGGGGAGAAAGGATGGAGGAAACAGCTAGTCGCCGGCCGGCCAGCCGGCGGCCACCTCGCGGCGCACGTCGCCCAGCAGGCGGGGAATCGCCTTCGTGCCGGCGATGATCGGGAAGAAGTTCGAGTCGAGGGCCCAGCGCGGCACGATGTGCTGGTGGAGGTGCTCCGCGATGCCGGCGCCGGCGATCCGTCCCTGGTTCATCCCGATGTTGAAGCCGTCGCAGTGCGAAACGTTTTTGAGCACGCGCATGGCAACCTGGGTCAGGCTGCCGATCTCGGCGATCTCTTCCGGGGTGGCCTCGTCATAGGTCGCCACGTGGCGGTACGGGCAGACGAGCAGGTGGCCGCTGTTGTAGGGGAACAGGTTGAGCAGCACGTAGGCGTGTGTGCCGCGGGCGACGATGAGCGCCTTCTCGTCGTCCATGCTGGGCGCCAGGCAGAACGGGCACTCGTCGATATGCGGCTGCTGGCCCTCCTGGATGTAGACCAGGCGATGCGGCGTCCAGAGTCGTTGGAAGGCGTCGGGCACGGCCGCGAAGTCGGAGGAGTGCTCGACCCCTGTGTTTTCGTCACCGATCTCGGCCATGTCAGATCTGCCCCTGGCCGGTCACCTGTGCCCGAGAGCGGATGGATTCCACGATGCGGCTGACGGCGTCATCCACCGGCACGCCGTTCTCCTGCGTGCCGTCGCGGAAGCGGAAGCTCACCGAGCGATTGGAGCGGTCTTCCTCGCCGACGATGAGCTGGAACGGCACCTTCGCCTTGGTGTGCGTGCGAATCTTCTTCTGCATCCGGTCGTCGGAGTTGTCCACCTCGGCGCGCACGCCGGCCGCCTTCAGCCGGGCGATGATCTCGTCCAGGTACGGGCCGTACTGCTCGGCCACCGGGATGCCGACGACCTGCACCGGGGACAGCCAGACCGGGAACGCCCCGGCGTAGTGCTCGGTGAGCACGGCGAAGAAGCGTTCGATCGACCCGAACAGGGCGCGGTGGATCATGACCGGCCGCTGGCGAGTGCCGTCGGAGGCCGTGTATTCGAGGTCGAAGCGCTCCGGCAGGTTGAAGTCCAGCTGGATCGTGGACATCTGCCAGGTGCGGCCGATCGCGTCGCGAGCCTGCACCGAGATCTTCGGGCCGTAGAACGCGGCTCCACCCGGGTCGGAGACGAGTTCGAGACCGGATGCCTCGGCGACCTCGGCGAGGGTCTGCGTCGCCTCGTCCCATGCCTCGTCGCTGCCGACGAACTTCTTCGGGTCCTTGGTGGAGAGCTCGAGGTAGTAGTCCTCGAGACCGTAGTCGGCGAGCAGCTGCAGCACGAAGTTGAGCGTGTTGGTCAGCTCCTCCTTCATGTTCTCGCGGGTCGTGTAAATGTGCGCGTCGTCCTGCGTCATGCCGCGCACCCGGGTGAGGCCGTGCACCACGCCCGACTTCTCGTAGCGGTAGACCGAGCCGAATTCGAACAGGCGCATCGGCAGGTCGCGGTAGCTGCGGCCGCTCGAGCGGAAGATCAGGTTGTGGAACGGGCAGTTCATCGGCTTGAGGTAGTAGTCGACGCCCTGGCGGGTGACGTGGCCGTCGGCGTCGCGCTCCTCGTCGAGGTGCATCGGCGGGAACATCCCGTCGGCGTACCAGTCGAGGTGGCCGGACGTCTCGAACAGGTTCGACTTGGTGATGTGCGGTGAGTAGACGAAGTCGTAGCCGGCCTCGGTGTGGCGCTTGCGGGAGTAGTTCTCCATCTCCTGGCGGATGATGCCGCCGCGGGGGTGGAAGACGGGCAGGCCGGAGCCGATCTCCTCGGGGAAGCTGAACAGGTCCAGCTCGGCGCCGAGCTTGCGGTGGTCGCGCTTGGCGGCCTCTTCCTGGCGGGCCTGGTACGCGCGGAGTTCGTCCTTGCTGGGCCAGGCGGTGCCGTAGATGCGCTGCAGCTGCGGGTTCTTCTCCGAGCCGCGCCAGTACGCCGCGGCCAGGCGGGTGAGCGAGTAGCCGTTGCCGATCATGCGGGTGTTGGGCAGGTGCGGGCCGCGGCAGAGGTCCTTCCAGACCGTCTCCCCCGTCTTCGGGTCGACATTGTCGTAGATGGTGAGCTCGGCGCCGCCGACCTCGACCGACTCGTTGTCGCCGCCCTGGGCCGTGGCACCCTTGATCCCGATCAACTCGAGCTTGTACGGCTCGTCCGCGAGTTCGGCGCGGGCCTCGTCGTCGGTGACGACGCGACGCACGAAGCGCTGCCCGGAGCGGATGATCCGGTCCATGGCCTTCTCGAGCGCCTTGACGTCTTCGGGGGTGAAGGGCTCCGCCACGTCGAAGTCGTAGTAGAAACCGTCGGTGACGGGCGGACCGATGCCGAGCTTCGCCTCCGGGTTGATCGTCTGCACCGCCTGCGCGAGCACGTGTGCCGCCGAGTGGCGGAGGATGTTCAGTCCGTCGGTCGAATCGATGGTGACGGCTTCGACGGCATCCGTCGGCGTCACCGTCGTCGCCAGGTCCCTGAGCTCGCCGTTGACGCGCATTGCGACAACGGACCGGTCGGTGAATAGCTCAAAGCCGTCAACCACGTGTATGACTCCCTAGTTTTGCGAACCCTTCAACTTTAGTGGCGCGCGGGGAGTCTGGCGGCGTCCGCTGCGACCGGGCCTAACTTGCCAGGTCGAGGGGTGCGATCAGCCCGGCTCCCGGACGCTTCCGCAGAAGGTGGCGCACGAGTTCGGGCGAGGCGGCCAGCACCTTGACGCCGCCGGGCCGTCCGGCCGTGACGGAGTCGAAGGCGATCGAAATCGCCTCGAGCCTCATGCCGGTGTCGAGCAGCCTGGACAAGCCCGCGGCGGTCCTTCGGTTGAGGTATCCGACGGGGCGGCCTGCGGCGGCATGCACGGCGATGGCGTTGCCGTCGTGGGCGTTGTCGGGTTCGCGGACGAGTGACACCGGGGATCCGGGCTGCAGCAGGCCTTCGCGCACCGCGGTCTTGCGTGCGTCCACTCCGCCGAGGTCGACGGTCCAGATCCCCATCCGCCGGAGGTGATGGTTGCCGACGGCAACGAGCTTTCCGGTGGTGGGTTCGGTCAGCCGCAATTCGCCGGTGTGCATCTGCAGGTACAGGGTCGGCAAACCATCGCCGTCCGTGACGAGGAGTTCCTCCCAGTCTTCACTCGGCAGGTAGTGCGAAACGCCGGGCGTGCCCACCGGGGCGACGCGGTCATCCGGGGGCGCGGGCGCGGGTTCGATGCTCCGGTTCGGCGCCGATGTTGCCGTGGGCGCGCTCCTGGACCGTTTCGGAAGGGACAGTTTCGGAAGTCGGAACATACCGGTGGCGCGACGAGCGGCATCGAGCAAGTAGTCCATCTGTGAACCTCCTCCTCGAGAATGGCGCAGGGCCCGATCGGGGCGGTATCCCCAGTACGGTTGACACGGATTCCGTCGATCCTGGCCCATGAGGGGTCGCAAATCGACCTTCCCCGGCCAAACGAAGGTCGATTTGCGACCCCTCACGCGTGGCGCATTTCGCAGAATCCCTATCGCTCGTGGGGTGCGCTGGACTACGTTGTGCGAATGATTACTCAGACCTGCCCCGAATGCGGTTCCGGCGATGTCATCTTCGGAGCGTTGTCACATCGGGAATTCGGGTCGATGCAGTGGACGGATGCCTGCACAAACGACTCGTGCGACTGGGAACACACCGGCATCGAGGTGTAGCGGCATCGAGGTTTAGCGTCGTCGAGGTTTAGCGACCCGGACCAGCTGGCAACAAAAAAACCCCCGAGTTATCGGGGGTTTTGCTGTGGGCGATACTGGGATCGAACCAGTGACCTCTTCCGTGTCAGGGAAGCGCGCTACCGCTGCGCCAATCGCCCATTTCTCTGGAATATCTTCCACAGAATGGAGGTGGATACGGGATTCGAACCCGTGTATACGGCTTTGCAGGCCGCTGCCTCGCCTCTCGGCCAATCCACCCTGGGTTCACCACCAAAGAGAATCGGCCTTTCGGCCGATTCAATTCGAGCGGATGACGAGATTCGAACTCGCGACCCTCACCTTGGCAAGGTGATGCGCTACCACTGCGCCACATCCGCAACTTGTCGGCATTTCTGCTGACTTGAAGACTCTAGCCGATACTTCGGCCGAGGTCCAAACCGAGCAAACGCGGCGTGTTGCGCCCGTCTCGATGTGGTCCGGCCGCCCCGTCTGGTCTAGTATCGTGAGTCGCGGTTGAACTTGTTTCACCGCACAGTTGGGCGATTGGCGCAGTTGGTAGCGCGCTTCCTTCACACGGAAGAGGTCATCGGTTCGAGTCCGGTATCGCCCACCGAATAAGCCCCGGCCCACCGGGGCTTTTTTGCTGCCCCGAGCCGCCCCGGGACTGGCGGATCCGGACCGATTCGGCGCAGCCGTCAACTAGCCTGAGAGTCTTGCGGAGAACCGCGCGTTGGAGAACCGGGCGCTGCGGAGAACCGCGCAGACGCTTGAGGAGCGATGACGATGAACTCAGCAGCCGGAAGCAGCACCCCACTCGAAGAGCTCTATATGGACCTGCATCAGAACCCGGAACTCTCGTTCTCCGAGCACCGGACTTCGGCACTCATCGCCGAACGCCTGCTCGCGCTCGGACTCGATGTGACGACCGGGATCGGCGGCACCGGAGTGGTCGGTGTGCTGACGACCGGTGAGGGTCCCGTCGTCATGCTGCGGGCCGACATGGACGCCTTGCCGGTGAAGGAAGACACCGGGTTGCCGTACGCGAGCACCGCGCGCGGCATCGACGGCAACGGCACTGACGTGCCCGTCATGCATGCCTGCGGGCACGATATCCACATGGCCGCCCTCCTGGGGGCGCTCGAGCAGCTGGTCGCCACGCGAAGCCAGTGGTCCGGAACCCTCATCGCCCTCTTCCAGCCGGCAGAGGAGAACGGGGGCGGCGCGCAGGTCATGGTCGACGACGGCCTGTACACGAAGATTCCCCTGCCGGATGTCGTTCTCGGCCAGCACGTCTTCCCCTTCCCCGCGGGGAAGCTCGGCGCTCACCCCGGCCCGGCGATGGCCGCGGTGGACAGTCTCAACGTCAGGATGTTCGGCCGAGGGGGCCACGGCTCGGAGCCCGAGACCACCATTGACCCTGTGGTCATGGCCGCTGCGACGGTCATGCGCCTGCAGGGGGTCGTGGCCCGCGAGGTGGGCGCGCAGGAGGTGGCAGTTGTCTCGATCGGCAGCCTGCATGTCGGCGCCACGAGCAACATCATCTCGGACGAGGCTCGACTGGGGATCAGCATCCGCAGTTTCGATGAGGGCGTGCGGGCCCGGGTGATTGACGCCGTCGAACGAATCGTCACGGCCGAAGCGATGGCATCCGGCGCCACGACGCCGCCTGAATTCAGCTACGCCGAGCGGTATCCGGTCACGGTGAATGATCCCATCGCCTCCGAACGCACGATGGCGGCGTTCCGGGCGGCCTTCGGCGAGGCACGCATGTTCGATCCGGGGGCGCTCACCGGCAGCGAAGACGTGGGAAACCTGGCATCGGCTGCCGGCGCACCCCTCGTCTATTGGATGCTCGGCGGGTCCGATCCCGAGGAATACGCGGCGGCTGAGTCGGCGGGGACCATCCGCAGTGACATCCCGACCAACCATTCGCCGCACTACGCGCCCGTGATGCAACCGACACTCGCGACCGGCGTTGAGGCGCTCGTTGTCGCAGCACGAGAATGGCTGGGCCGCGCGGCCCGGTGACCGTGCGCGGCGCACGCGCCACTGACCTGATTGACCTGATCTGGTTCAGCGCACCTGATTCACGCCCGCGTCTGCCCTGCCGGCACTGGTGCACCCCCGCGCTCGGGACGATGATGTCCGCATGCCCCGCGCACCTGGGCGCGGGGCCCCACTTGGGAGGTGCAGGGCCGTGGTCGTGTTTTCTGACAGGGTGGCTGCCGGCAGGCAGCTGGCGGCACGACTGGAATACCTGCGCGGCGAGGATGTGGTCGTGCTGGGCCTCCCCCGCGGCGGCGTTCCCGTGGCGTTCGAAGTCGCCGAGGCCCTGAACGCCCCCCTCGACGTCATCGTCGTGCGCAAACTCGGCGTCCCCTTCCAGCCCGAGCTCGCCATGGGGGCCATCGGCGAGGGCGGAGCCCGGGTTCTTAACGACCGCGTGCTGCGGCAGATCCCGGTCACCGAACAGGAAATGCGTGCGGTGGAGGAACGCGAACGGGCGCTGCTGAACAGCCGCGTGGCGAGTTTTCGCGGCACACGCGAGCGCATCGCCCTGACCGGTCGCACCGCGGTCATCGTCGACGACGGCATTGCGACGGGGGCCACGGCGCGGGTCGCCTGCGAAGTCGCACGCCACCTCGGCGCCGCGAAGGTCGTCCTGGCGGTGCCGGTGGCGCCTGCGGACACCATCCGCACGTTCCCCGAGGCCGACGAAATCGTATGCATTTCGACGCCGGAATTCTTCGGCGCGGTGGGCGCCTTCTATCGCGACTTCTCGGCCACCGGCGACGATGAGGTCGTCTCCCTGCTCGAGGCCGCAGACCAGCGGATGCGCCGCACCCGGACCGACGCGCCCGACTTCGACGGCGACGTGCAGATCCCGCTCGGCGCCTTCGCCCTGGAGGGCCACCTCCACCTCCCCGAGCCCGCGACGGGCGTGGTGCTGTTCGCCCACGGCAGCGGCAGCAGCCGGCACAGTCCCCGAAACCGGTTCGTCGCCGAGGTGCTGCAGCAGGCCGGTCTGGGCACGCTGTTGCTCGACCTGCTCACGCCCGACGAGGAACTGGACCGGGCGAACGTGTTCGACATCGAACTGCTCGCACACCGGCTCGCCGCGGCGACACGGTGGCTGAAGAGCCGGCCGGATGCCGCGTCGTGCCGCATCGGCTACTTCGGGGCAAGCACGGGCGCCGGCGCCGCACTCTGGGCCGCAGCCGACGAGGGCGCCGAGATCTCGGCGGTCGTCTCGCGCGGCGGGAGGCCGGACCTCGCCGCGCCTCGGCTGGCCCAGGTGCAGGCTCCCACCCTGCTGATCGTCGGGAGTTTCGATCACACGGTCCTCGAACTCAACCGCTGGGCCCAGGCCCAGCTCACCTGCCCGAACGAACTGGAGGTCGTCGAGGGCGCCACCCACCTGTTCGAAGAGCCTGGTACCCTCAGCCAGGCTGCCTCCCTCGCCCGCGACTGGTTCGTGCGGCGCCTCCTGCCCGGCGACGAGCCGACATGACGCTCGGCGCGCATCCGGGTGAGTCCGATGCGGCCCGGGAGATTCGGTCCCTGGCCCGCCCGCTCGCCGGAACCGACGACCTCGACCCGCTGGTCGAGCGGATCGGCGGCGCGCGCTTCGTCGGCATCGGCGAGGCCTCGCACGGCACGCACGAGTACTACCGGTGGCGATGCCGCCTGGCCCGGCGGCTGATCGAGGAGCACGGTTTCACCTGGATCGGTGTCGAAGGCGACTGGCCCGACTGCTGGCGGATCAACCGCTGGGTGCGTGGACAGGACGACCGGGACCAGGACGCGGACGGGCTGCTGTCCCGCTTCGAGCGCTGGCCGACCTGGCTGTGGGCCAATCAGGACGTCGCCGAATTCCTCACCTGGCTGCGCGGATGGAACGCCACCAGGCCTCCCGCGGAGGCCGTCGGTTTCTACGGGCTCGACGTGTACTCGCTCTGGGACTCGCTGAGCGAGATCATCTCGTGGCTGGAGGTGCACGAACCCGACGCGGTGCACACCGCCCGGCTGGCCTGGCGCTGTTTCATGCCCTACCGGCACAACCCGCACAACTACGCCTGGAGCACCCGCCTGGTGCCCGAGTCGTGCGAGCCCGACGTCGTCGCCCTCCTCGCCGAGGTGCGGCAGCGCACCCGGCACGGCGACGAGGACGCCTTCGCCGCGGCGCAGAACGCCGAGGTCGCCGCCAACGCCGAACGCTATTACCGGGTCATGATTCGCGGTGACCACGAATCGTGGAACGTCCGGGAGATCCACATGGCGGACACCATCGACCGGCTGGCCGAGCACCACGGGCCGCGATCGAAGGGCATGATCTGGGAGCACAACACGCACGTCGGCGATGCCAGGGCCACCGACATGACCCGCGACGGCCTCGTCAACGTCGGCCAGCTCCTGCGCGAACGCCACGCCGACGAGGGGGTGGCGCTGGTGGGCTTCGCCTCGCACCGGGGCTCGGTACTCGCAGCCGGCGCGTGGGGCTCGCCGGAACAGGTGCTGACGGTTCCGGATGCCGGCCCGTCCAGCCACGAGGGCCTCCTGCACAACGTGCTCGGCACGGATGCCCTGCTCCTGTTCCCCGACGCCCGCGCCGGCCCCTGGCTCGGCGCGTGGCTGCCCCACCGGGCCATCGGCGTCGTCTACCAGCCCGGCCGCGAGGCCGGAAACTACGTGCCGACCCGGATGGGCGGCCGCTACGACGCGCTGATCTGGCTCGAGGAGACCACCGCGCTGGTTCCCCTGCACCATGAACCGCGTCCGGAAGAGCCCGAGTACGAAACGGAACCCACCGGATTCTAGGAGGCACGGGATGCTGATCGCCCTCGTCGGGGATGTCATGCTCGGGCGACTGGTCAATGACGCCCTGGCAGACGCCGAGTTCACCGGCGTCGGGCCCGCGTACCCCTGGGGCTCCACCCTTCCCCTGCTCGCAAGTGCGGACATCCGGGTCGGCAATCTCGAGTTCGTGCTGTCCGACGACGGCACCGCCTGGCCCGCGAAGGTCTTTCGCTTCCGTTCGGACACCCGGAACGTGGACAGCCTCCGGGCGGCCGGTTTCACCGTCGTCTCGCTGGCCAACAACCACGTGCTCGACTACGGCGCGGATGCCCTGCGCGAGATGCTCGGCACGCTGGACGCGCACGGGATCCTGCACTCGGGCGCCGGGGTCGACCTCGAGCACGCCCGCCGGCCGGCCATCTGCCAGGCGGACACGCTCAGCGTGGGCTTCCTGGCCGTGACCGACAACGAGCCGGGATGGGAAGCCGAGGCGGCGGCACCGGGAGTTCACTACGTGCCGATCGATGTCGACGACGCCCGGGCTCGGGAGCTGCTGGACCTCGTGCGGCACACCCGCAGCCGGGTCGACCTTCTCATCGTCTCCGCCCACTGGGGCGGGAACTGGGGCTTCGACGTGCCCGGCGATCACCGCACGTTCGCGCATGCCCTGATCGACGCAGGCGCGGGCGTCGTGTACGGGCATTCGCCGCACATCGTTCGCGGTGTGGAGGTCTACCGGGACCGGCCGATCATCTACAGCGCCGGCGACTTCATCGATGACTATGCCGTCGACGAGTTCGCCCGGAACGACCAGTCCTTCGTCTTCCTGCTGGAGACCGACGCCGGCATCCCGCGGGAGCTGCGCCTGTACCCCACGGTCATCATCGACTTCCAGGCGCGCCTCGCCAGGGGCAGCGCGCGGGCGATCGCCCAGCGGATGCAGACGCTCTGCGGTGAACTCGGAACGCATGCAGCCTGGTCGGATGCCCGAACCTGCCTCGTGATCCCGCTCGGCGGCACGGCCTGACCCGGCCGGGAACCGGCCGGGCCGTGGCCGGATCCCGGGTCAGGACAGGATGTCCTTGGTCACGAACCGGCCGTAGGCGAGGGCACCGAAGACCGCCGCGTAGCCGGCCTGCAGCAGGGCGTTGTCGCCGAACGAGGTCCAGGCGATCGGCTGGCGCAGCAGGTCGGCGAAGTCGAGCCAGTAGTGGCTGAACAGCCAGGGGTGCAGCCACTGGAGCTGGGGCAGGGCGCCGAGCACCTGGGCCACGACCGACAGCACGATTGTGGCGGCCATGGCGCCCACCGGCACGACGGTCAGGGTGGAGATGAACAGCCCGATGGCCGAGAGTCCGAGCAGGGACACGGTGACGTAGCCGGCTACCAGGAGCGATCTCAGGATGCTCTCGCCCACGCTGATCGTGTCGCCGGAGAGCAGGGTGACGGGCCCGACCGGGAAGAGCGCGGCGCCGATGGCCGCCCCCGAGGCGACGACCGTCAGGGTGGCGGCGAGGCAGAAGGCGGCGGCTCCCGCGAACTTGACGAGCAGCAGCCGCACGCGTCCGGCGGGGACCACGAGCAGATACCGCAGGGTGCCGAGGTTCGCCTCGCCGGCGATGGTGTCGCCGGCGACGACCCCGACGGTCAACGGCAGGAACAGCGGGATGCAGACCACGAGCGCGGTGATGCCCACGAAGAGCCCGTTCTGGGTGACCCGGTCGAGGAACGGCGGCCCCCTCCCCGGCTCCGGCGGCGACGATGACAACCGCACCGCCACGGCGATCAGCACCGGGACTGCCGCCAGCGCGAGCAGCATCGCCCAGGTCCGCCGGCGTCGGAACAACACGGCCAGCTCGGAGGCGAACAGCGCCCAGCCGATGGTCGGACGGGCGCGACGGATGCCCCCACTCACATCACTCGGCCCGCTCACCACACTGGGTCTCTCACTGGGTCTCTCACTGGGCAATGTCGAACCCCTCCCCCGTCAGCGCGACGAAGCGGTCCTCGAGGCTGGCCCGGTCGACCGTGAAGCCCCGCACCCGCACGCCGCCGGCGACCAGGGCCGCGACGATCGCCTCGGCCGGCCGGCTGTCCGGCGCGAGCGGCGCGCTGACCACCCCGTCGTCGTGGCTGTCGTCGTTGCCGTCGCCGCCGGCCCGCCCGGGCGGTTCCGTCTGCTCCGGCGCGAGCCCGAGCGCGGCGAGCACGCGGAGCGCGGCGGCGATGTCGGGGGTGCGCACGCGCACGCGCGACTCGCCCGCCCGCCGCAGCTCGTCGAGGGTGCCCTGGGCGACCAGGCTACCGACACTCATCACCGCGATGTGCGAGCAAATCTGCTCCACCTCCGCGAGCAGGTGGCTGGACACGAACACCGTCGTGCCCTCGGCCGCGAGCGACCGCACGAGGTTGCGCACCTCGCGGGTGCCCTGCGGGTCGAGCCCGTTGGTCGGCTCGTCCAGCACCAGCAGCTCGCGCGGCATCAGGAGGGCGTTGGCCAGCCCGAGCCGCTGCTTCATCCCGAGCGAATACGCGCCCACCTTCTTGCCGGCCGCGTGGCCGAGGCCGACGCGGTCGAGCGCCTCGCGAACGCGCGCCCGCCGGGTGGCCGAGGGTGCGTACCGGTCGGCCGAGTCGAGGCGGTGCAGGTTCGCCGCGCCGGAGAGGAACGGGTAGAAGCCGGGGCCTTCGACCAGCGCTCCGACGCGCGGCAGAACATCTTTCAGCCGGCCGGGCATCGTCTGGCCGAGCACGCTGACCTGCCCGCTGGTGGCCGCGGCCAGGCCGAGGGCCAGCCGGATCGTGGTGGTCTTCCCGGAGCCGTTCGGCCCGAGGAATCCGAACACCGACCCTCGAGGCACGGCGAGGTCGACGGCGTTGACGGCCGTCTGGTGGCCGAACCGCTTGGTCAGTCCACGGGTCTCGATCGCCAGTTCGACGGCGGGGTTCGGTTGCTCACCCACCGGCGGCTGCCGACTGCAGCCGTTCGACCGGGACCGATCCGACGTACACACGCCCGTCGTCGGTGATGAGAATGTTCAGCAGTGTGGTGGACAGCACCGCTCCCTCGTCCACGGCCTCCGTGGCCTGGGCGAACATAGGCGACTCGGTGAGCTCGGCGGGGGCAGATCCAGCGGGCAGCTCGATCACGGTGTCCCAGCCGCTTCCGCTGACCTCCCCCGGGAAGTCATCGTGGTCACCGTCGGTCTTTCCGTCCTTCGACGGGTGCTCGGGCAGCTCCTTCTCCTTCACTGTGGCACCAGGCGGCGGCTCGAACTCGAAGATGTCGGCATCCGGCGTCTCCAGGCTCAGCTCCGTGAACTCGAGCAGGAACGCCGGCTCGGTCTCGCCCTGGGCCGTGACCTGCACGCGCAGCGGCAGGCCGGTCTCCGAGTCGACCGCGATCGAGACGGATCCGACCAGGGTGTCCTCGGAACTGCGCGGGGTGAGCACGAGGTCGTAGGCCGTGCGTCCGGCCACCTCCGTGTCGTCATCGACGGTCACCTCGGTGGTGGGGTCGACCGCTTCGAGGAACTTCTCGGCCAGTTCAGCCGGCGTCGGTGTGTCGCCCGGCTTCGGGAAGTCTCCCTTGTCGTGCGGCGGGACGGCCACATGGGTGGCCGTGTTCTCCTTGGAATCCCAGAGCCACACGTCGTAGCCGTTGATGATCAGATCGCGCTCGGCCATCCGGTCCATCACCTGCACGCGTTTCTTGTCGTGGCCGTCGACGTAGACCCTCGCCGTGTGGTCTCCGGTGAGCAGCTCGAGCGCGGAGGCCGCCTCGTCGCCCCCTGCTGATCCGCCCGCTGATCCGCCCGCTGAGAGGTCGGGCAGGCCCAAATTGGAGGTCTGTTCGATCGTGCCGGAGAGCGAGTCCTTCGTGCTGTCGCCGATCAGCTCCAGGACTTCCTGCGGGGTCTTGTCGGGCAGGTCGACGGACGCGCCCGCCTGGAGCGGAACGGCCAGCGCGCCGGCAGTGATCACGGCGGTGACGACCGCGGCCGGAACCCAGCGGAGATACACGCGGGTCATGACATCCCCCCTCGACGAAAGCTACACATGCACACAGATTACGCCTGCCGCTCGCGGATGTGACCCCTTTTCCTGCCGACTCTCAGCGTGAGGCGCAGGTCAGGCCACCACGCCGAACCGCGTGGTCACGCCCGGTGAGTAGAGCACGGATTCCGGTGGCCGCGAGGCCAGGCCGGGGAAGCCGGCGGCGGCGAGCAGGGTGTCGTCAAGGCTGACCAGGTCGGCTGTGTAGAGCACCCACGGTTCGTGGTGATTGCGGAGACGGATCGTGCGCCCGCCCACTCGCGTGAAGAGCGCCCAGCGTGCGGTGAGGAAGTCGGCCAGGAGGTCTCCCTCGACGCGCGCATCCCGCGGGCGAACGACGATGTCGGAGTGCAGCGATCCGGCCAGGTGCCTGCGCGCGGCGTAGTGGTACTCCCCCGCAGAGATTTCAACGCTCGTTCGGGACCACCGGTACGGCAGCGAGAACAGCGCCCGTGCCGCGAGGACTGCGGCGAGGCGGGAGGCCTCGAGTGAGACGAAAACGACCCCGCGCCGACCCAGCGCATCGACTGCATAGAGCCGCACATTTACCTCGACGAAGGAACCGAAGTAGGGCACGGGCGGGCTGCCGAACACCGTGGCCCGGTCCAGCACGAAAGGAATCAGGCCGACCCAGCTCGTGCCCTCGAATTCGTCGGGGCGCAGGCCGGCCGGCAGCAGCGGGGCCACGGCCGCCGCGTCCACGCGCCAGTGCAGGAACGCGACGTGGGACCAGCGCTGCGTCGCGGATGCCCGTCCGAGGAGCGGCGCGGCGATAGACGAGACGGGTTCAGCGGCGGCATCGGCCATGGTTACTTGCGCAGTCCGATGCTGACGTAATAGACCTGCCCGTCGTCCAGCCTGACGCCAATACCGTAGTAGTTGCCCCCGGCGGGTGTCTTCCAGTTGTAGATGTACTGGGTTCCGTCGACCCGGAATACCAGTCCGGTGTCGGCCGTGATGGCGTAGACGGTCTCGTCGATCGCCATGGTCATCGCCGCGCCCTTGACCGGGGTGAGCCAGACCGGCGCCGTGTTCGAGAGCACCGGGGTTCCGTCCGCCTTGCGCAGCTGGAACTTTGCCGGAATGGTGCTGCCGCCCTTGAATACGCTGGTCGTGAGACCGACCTGGTGCGCGGTGTCGTTGATCGGCTGCAGGAACCCGTCGAAGCGGTAGATCACCTGGTAGGTCCCGGTCGTCGTCACGGTATTGCCGGCGGCGTCGGTGGCAGTGGCGGTCCAGATGAACGTGCCGACACCGTTCGGGCGTCCGCCGGTCACCGTCACCGTGCAGGTTCCGGCGAGACCGGAGACCGCATCGGTGGCCGTGCAGGTCGCGGCAGGGGCCGCGCCGAGCAGGTAGAACCCGCTGGCCACGTTGACGTTGGTGATGGTCGGCGCGGAGGAGTCGATCCTGATTCCTGACAGCGTGGCGGCGGCTGTGTTGCCCGCGTTGTCGGCCACCGTACGGGTGACCGTGTTGGTCCCGTTGTCGGTCAGCGTCACGTCGGCCGGGCAGGCGGCGATGCCGGAGAGGGCGTCGGCGCAGGCGAACCGCACCGTGACCGGCCCGGTGTACCAGCCCTGGCTGCCGCTGACGATCGCGGCAGTGATGGTCGGCGCCGTCTTGTCCAGTTTCACCGTGGCCGAATCTCTGCCGATGTTCCCGGCGGTGTCGGTGGCCTGGCCCTGGATGGTGAGCCCGGTCACGAGAGTCTCGGTGCCGACGGTCACCGGGGCGGTCACAGACCCTGCCACGAGGCCGGAGCCGGCGTCGTCGTCCCGGGCCGAGAACGTGACCGTGACGTCGCTCTTGTTCCAGTCGTTGCCGTTCGGCAGCGGCGAGAGCAGATGGGAAACCGTCGGGGCGATGTTGTCCCATTTGAGGGCGACCCCGCCCGCTGTCTCCCGGTTGCCGGCGTTGTCGACGGCCCAGAAGGCCACGTTGCCGGAACCACTGCCGGTCAGTGGAACGTTGACCGTCACGCTCGACCCGGCCGCGACCTGGGGCGCACCAGCATCAATCGTGTAGTGAATCTCCCTGACCCCGGACAGTCCGGCCTGGTCTACCGCGCTGAGCACCACGGCCGCGGTGGGGCCGGTGCAGTAGTCGTTGGTCTTGACGCACCGGTTGTCGGCCGTGGTGCTCGGGGCCGCGCCATCGATGTTGATGCCACCGACGGTCAGGACGGCACTCTCGTTGCCCGCGTTATCGGTGGCCGGGTCGCTGGTGACGCTCTGGTTCGCGCCGTTGCCGCTGACTACCCGGCTCGTCGGGCACAGGGCCATCCCGGACAGGGTGTCCGTGCAGGCGTAGCCAACGGTGACCTGGCCCTGGTACCAGCCGGCGGCATTGGGCTGGGTGGTCGCCCGGCCCTCGAGCACCGGTGCGGTGCGGTCGATCCGGATGCCCGTCACCATCGCGTGCTTCTCGTTCCCGGCGCGGTCGGCCACGTCCGCCGAGGAGCCGAGGTCCGCTCCCTCACCGGTGATCAGGCCGTCCGCCGGCTGGTGCGCGATTCCGGACAGGCCGTCGATGCCGGTCCAGTCGATCGTCACGTCGCCGCGGTACCAGCCGGCGGCGTTCGGGCCGGTCGTGGGGGTGCCGGAGAGGGTCGGCACGGTCTTGTCGACGCTGATCGGACCGACCGTGGCCGAGTTCGTGTTGCCGGCGACATCGGCCGTCGTGCCGGAAACCAGCTGGCCGGCCCCCTCGTTGGTGACTTTGGTATTCGGCCCGCAGCCGGCGATGCCGGAGTCGGCGTCGTCGCAGAGGAAGGTCACGTCCACGTCGGTGTTGTTCCAGCCGAAGCCGTTGGCGACTGGGCTGGCCGCGCCGGCGATCGTCGGCTTCACGGTGTCCACGCTCACGGACAGGTCGCGCTTCGCCTCGGTGTTGCCGGCGTGGTCGACGCTCCAGTAGGTGATCGTGTGACGGCCGGTGGCCAGGTCGGTCAGCAGGGGCTGGCCGTAGGTGACGGCGGGGCCGTCGTCGATCGTGAAGTAAGTTGCGGCAATGCCGGACCCGTCGTCGGTCGCCGAGAGCTCGATGGGGACGGCGCCGGTCAGGAACCAGCCGGACGCGGGGGCATCCGGGTTGATCACTGTCGTCACGGGAGCGACGCGGTCCACCTGGAAGGTGAGCGTGTTCACGCCCTCAACGTTGCCGGCGAGGTCGGTGCTCCAGAACGTCACGGTGTGCGTGCCCTGGCTGCCGACGGAGAGCGGGGCGGTGTACTTCGCCGCGTCCTGGCCGTCGAGGCTGTAGAACGTCGTGTCGATTCCAGACACCGTGTCCGTCCCCACGAGGGTCACCGACGCGAGGCCGGTGTACCAGCCGTGGGCGTTGGTGCCGGACACGTGGGCGCTCGTGCTCGGCATTTCCTGGTCGACGCGGATGCCGGCCACGGTGTCGTCGGCGGTGTTGCCGGCCGTGTCAGTGGCGATGCCGCTCGTCGAGTTGGAACCATTGTCGGTCAGCGTCACGTCGTCGGGGCAGGAAGCGACGCCGGAAAGGGCGTCGGAGCAGTCGAAGTGCACCGACACCGGGCCCAGGTACCAGCCGTTGGTGCCGGCGGTCCCGGAGGCGATCCCGCCGATGATGCCCGGATCGGTCTTGTCCAGCCGAACGGTGACCGAGTCGGTGCCGACGTTGCCGGCGGTGTCCTCCGCTGAGCCGGTGACGAGAAGCCCCGCCTGCGGGGTCTCGGCGTCGACGGTCACCGGGGCCGTGACGCTCGCCACGCCGGATCCGAGATCGTCGTCGGTGGCCTCAAAGGTCACCGTGACGTCGCTCCGGTTCCAGGCGCTTGCGTTGGGCGCGGGCGAGAGGGTGTGGGAAACCGTCGGGGCGATGTTGTCCCACTTGAGGTCGACGGTGTTCACGCTCTCCGCGTTGCCGGCGTTGTCGACCGCCCAGTAACTCACGGTGCCCGATCCGCTGCCGCTGAGGGGAACGGTGACCGTCGCGGTCGACCCGGCGGCCACCTGCACGGCTGCGTTGCCGATCGCGTAGCGGATTTCCCGGACGCCGGACAGCCCGGCCTGGTCTTCGGCTTCAAGCACGACCGTGGCCGTCTGGCCCTTGCACCAGCCGTTCACCGCCGTGCACTGGTTGTCGGCCGTGCTGCTCGGGGCGGAGGCGTCGATGTTGATGTCGCCGACGGTCAGGCCGGCGCTCTCGTTGCCCGCGTTGTCGGTGGCCGGGCCGCTGGTGACGTTCTGGTGGGGGCCGTTGCCGCTGACCAGTTCGCTGGTGGGGCACACCGCGACCCCGGACAGCAGGTCGCTGCAGGTGAAGTCGACGGTGACCTGGCCCCGGTACCAGCCGGCGGCATTGGGGTCGGTGGTCGCCTGTCCCTCGATGACCGGGGCGGTGCGGTCGATCCTGACGCCGCTCACCGTTGCGGTCGTCTCGTTCCCGGCACGGTCGGACACCGTCGCGGAGGCTCCGAGGCCGGCGCCCTCGCCGGTGATGAGGCTGGCTGCCGGCTGGTCCTCGATGCCGGACAGAAGGTCGGCTCCGGTCCAGTCGATGGTCACGTCGCCCCGGTACCAGCCGGCACCGTTGGCGGCGGTCGTGGCCGCACCGGAGAGCGTCGGCGCGGTCTTGTCGATGCTGATCGGGCCGACCGTGGCCGAGTTGGTGTTGCCGGCGACATCCGCCGTGACGCCCTCCGCGACCTGGTCCGCGCCCTCGGCGTCGAGGGTGACGTCGGGGCCGCAGTCGACGGCCGGGTTGATGCCGGAGACGGTATCCGTGCAGGTGAACGTGACGTTCACATCGGTGTTGTTCCAGCCGAAGCCGTTGGCGGCCGGGGAGGCCTCGCCGGTGATCGTCGGGCGGACCGTGTCGACCCAGACGGTCGTCGACCGGACAGTCTCGGCGTTGCCCGCGACGTCCACGCTCCAGTAGGCGATCGAGTGAGAGCCGACCGACAGTACGGCCTCAAACTCGTCGCCGCCGTAGGTGTAGGTGGGTCCGTTGTCGATGGAATACTGCGTCGCGGCGACGCCGGAGTGGTCGTCCGTCGCGGAGAAGGCGACCGGGATGCCGCTCGTCACGAACCAGCCGCTGGCCGGCGAGATCGGGTTGATCACCGTTGTGACCGGAGGCGCGACGTCGATACGGAGCGTGATCTCGCCGGTCGCCGCCTCGAGGTTGCCCGCAACATCCGTGCTCCAGAAGGCAATGGTGTGGGTTCCCGCTGTAGTGAACGTGAAGGGGGCGCCGTAGCCCTGCGTTGCTCCGCCATCGACGCTGTAGAAGGTGTCGTCAATGCCGGAGAGGGAGTCCTGACCGGCCAGGCTGACCAGGACGCCTGCGGTGTACCAGCCGCTGGCCGGGGCGACCGGGACGCTGGCGCTGGTCGTCGGGGCGGAACGGTCGATGGCGATCCCGTTCACGGTCTTCGTGGCCGTGTTGCCGGCCACATCGGTGCAGGAGCGGGTGGAGACCAGATCGTTCCCCTCGCCGTCCACCACGTCATCGGTGGGCGGAGTCGCGACCCCGGAGAGAGCGTCGGTGCAGGTCCAGTCGACGGCCACGTCGTCGGTGTGCCAGCCGCCGGGGAAGGATGCCGTGAGGACGGGCGCGGTCTTGTCGACGTGGATACCGGTGATCTCGGCGCTCGCGCTGTTGCCGGCGGCGTCGGTGGCCGTGCCGGAGGCCGACTGGTTCTCACCCTCGCCCAGGATTCGGGCGGCAGGAGAGCTCGCGATTCCGGAGAGGGCGTCTGCGGCTTCGAAGGAGACCGTGACGTCGTCGCGGTACCAGCCCGCGCCGTTCGGAGCGCGGTCGGCGCCTGCGGAAATCGTCGGCTGGGTCTTGTCGATGCTGACGACCGCCGTGTTGCTGGCGGAATTGCCGGCGTTGTCGGTGGCGGTTCCGACGACCTGCTGCGACGCGCCTTCGGTGCTCATCGTGGCCGGTGCGGTGCAGGCGGCGATGCCGGATCCCGAGTCGGTGCAGAGGAAGGTCACCGTGACGTTCGCGTTCGTCCAGGCGCCGTCGCTGTAACCGACCGGGGTGAACGTGTGGCCGATGGTGGGTGCGGTTTTGTCGATCTTGACGTGCGCGGTGCGCGTCTCCTCGACGTTCCCGGCGAGGTCGGTGCTGTGGAAGGTCACGATGTGGTCGCCCTCGGCGGCGAGCGTGAAGCCGGTACCGCTTTGCGCCGGGCCGCCATCGACGGCATACGAGGTGGATGCGACGCCGGAGAGGTTGTCACCCGGGGAGAAGGACACGGTGACGTTTCCGTTGGTCCAGATGTTCGAGGTTCCGCTGATGCCGGTCGTCGGCGGCGTCCGGTCGATCCTGACGGCCGGGCTCGTGGCGTTGCGCGTGTTGCCGGCCAGGTCGCCCACGCTGGCGCCGACGGTGAGTCCCGTTCCCTCGCCCGAGATCGTGCCGGACGCGGGGGCGGCGCCGGCGATGCCGGACAGCGCGTCGGTAGCGGTCCAGTCGATGGAGACGTCTCCGCGGTACCAGCCGGAGACGTTGGGCTGGGTGGTTGGGGCGCCCGTCAGGGACGGCGCCGTCTTGTCGATGTTGATGCCGGTCACGCCCGAGGTGTTGGTGTTGTCGGCGTTGTCGACGGCGGTCCCGGGGACGGACTGGTTCGCGCCCTCGGCGGAGAGGACGACGGACCCGCCGCCGGTGCAGGACTTTATTCCGGAAAGTGTGTCAGCGCAGGTGAATCCGACGGTGACGTTGGTGTTGTTCCAGCCGGCACCGTTGGCCGCCGGGCTGCGGTTGGCGTCGATGGATGGCTGGGTCTTGTCGAGCTTGACGGTGACGGATCCGTTCCCGGCGTTGCCCAGCCGGTCGGCTGCGGTGGCTGTCTTGACGGTGCCGGTGACTGCCGTGTTCGCGTTGACGGAGTCCGTCGAGGGCGTGGGTGCCGATGACATGCCGGAGCCGGCGTCGCTCGCGGACCAGGTGATTCCGACGTTCGCCTTGTTCCAGCCGGCCGCATTGGGTGCCGGGGCAAGGGTACCGGTGACGGTCGGACCGGTGTTGTCGAGTGTGTACGAGCCCTGGGCCGAACTCGACGGGCCGGTGCATTTGCCTTGCGCGTTGACGTTTGGTGAGGCGGCGGCGGTCACCGTTTGGCTTCCGTTTCCCGCACCGGCGGTCGTGGTGAACGTCCAGCTTGTCTTCCCTGTCGCCGACACGTCGCCGGCGGCGAACGCGCCGACGACCTCGACGCATTTCGTGTCGCTGCTCGTGGTGACGGTCAGTGTCAGCGCGCCGCCCTGCCTGGCGTAGAGGACTCCCCCGACCGACACCGTCCCGGTGCCGCCCGAGAAGACAGCACTGTTCGCGGTCGACGCGAACGCTGGCGGGGCGCCCAGCAGCCCGAGCACCAGCGCGAGCGTGGCGATGACGGCGAGCCGGGCACGAGTGCGGCCCCCGGAGAAAAAGCGTGCACGAATGGGGCTGCCGCCTGAAACCTGCATGGGGTCCTCCGGGTATGGCAGGCTTCGGGTCCCTGCCAAGGCCCACAGTCTCTTGGCGGAGTTGTCACCCGGTCAAGGGGGGTCAAACCCCCCATGGAGGGGGTGCCCGTGTCCCCCTTAGGGGGTAGACATCATGCCGGGGTGTGAGATTTGCTCATGCGGCTTCGACGTCGACTGCGACGACCCTCCGGGACCCTCCTGGGCCCAACTGCCCCCTCTACTCCTCGCTGGCCGGGTCGTCGGGCGCGTCGACTTTACGTCGGAGTTCGGCGCTGATGGCGGTGCGGATTATGGTCTCCGATTCGGTCACGTAGGTGTGGCCGGTCGGGGTTGTCCAGGTGAGGGTGCCGGTTCCGTCCTTGGCCTGGCTGACTTTCCAGCCGGCCTCGTGTTTGAGGGCGTGGCTGGCGGGGCAGAGGTGGGCGAGGTTGTTGTGGTCGGTTCGTCCGCCGAATGCCCAGTCGAGGCCGTGGTCGATGTCCGAGCGGCTGGCCGCCCGGCTGCACCCGGGGTGCCGGCAGGTTCCGTCCCGCACCTGAAGCATCGTGCGGAGCGAGGCTGGGATCGTGTACCGGTCCCGGCCCACCGAGAGCACCGCGCCGGTCTCCGGGTGGGTCAGGATCCGCACCGCGCTCGGACACTTCGCCGCCAGCGCCCTGGCCGTGTCGGGATCGATCGGCCCGTACCCGTCGAGGCTGCCGGGCTCCTCGGTGACACCGAGGAGGGTGAGCATCGGGACCGTCACGATCAGGTTCGGCCGCAGCCCGCCCAGGCTGCCGGCCGCCCCGGCCGTCTCCGTGCAGCCGGGCTCCGTGCCGCCGGCCTCCGTGCAACCGGCCTCCGTGCAGCCGGCTTCCGTGCAGCCAGTCTCCGCGCAGCCGGTCTGCAGGAGCAGGTCGCGGAACACGTCCGCCCGCAGCTGGGTGAGCGTGCGCGGCTCGTCCGGCCCCTGCAGGGCGATCGCCCGGTCCGTCACCTGGCCGTAAACGCCGAGAGCGTCCGACGCCGGCAGGTAGGCGCTGAGCCAGCCCATCCCGTCGCGTGCCGGGTCGAACCTGAGCGACCGGTCGGCCACGCTCCGCACATGCCGGGCCGTGATCGACTCCGGATGGATTCTCTCCCGCAGCTTCCTGGTCTTCCTTTCGAACTGCGACGCCGTCAACCGGCCGGCCGACGGCAACGCCTCCTGCTCGAGCTGCTTGGCTGCCTCGGCGGGCAGGCCGGTGATCTCATTGACGAGGATGATTGCCTGCCGGTAGCCGATCCGCCCCGCGGCCAGGGCCGCCAGGGTGTCCGGCAGGTCGTGGACCAGGGCCCGGCTGCTCTCCAGCAGCCCCGAAGCGGTCGACTCCGGGATCCGCAGCGCGCAGGCCAGCTCGGCCACCAGCGACCGGCGGGTCAACGCCGGACTGAACGCACTGCCGTCGAGCTCCCGCTCGCTGCAGACCCGCGCGGCGTCGATCGCGACCACCCGGGCCGCGGCCTGCACCGCCATCGCCCGGTCGATGGCGGTGACCTCGTCGATGAGCGCGCCGAGTTCCTCCAGGTGGACCGCGGCCGCTGTCAGCGGCTGACCCTGGTCGGTGGCGACACCCGGGTCAACGCCCGGGTTCGGGCCGGCCGGGAGTGCCCGACCGGGTGGTCCTTTGATGGTTTTCATACGCCAACGGTACGGCGAACCACCGACATTCCTCCGGCCCGAAACCACCCCTGACCGGCCCTTGTGCATAACTTCCGGCCCGCCCGACCTGTGGAGGACAGGCGCAGGCACGGCGCCACTCGCGCACCCCCGCACGCAGCGAGAGTCGCCGTTCCTGCCGACAATCGCCGTTGCAACGGCGACCCTGGGTAGAAATGGCGACTCTCGGCGGAAACGCCCCGTAAACGCAAAGATCCCGTCAAGGGACCGGACTAATCCGGATCCTTGACGGGGATTCTCGCGGTGTTCGGGTCCACCACCAGTTCCAACAGTGTGGCCGAGATTGATTCGAGGCGGCAGGGGGTAGAAATCTGCCACGGGGACGGCTATTAATGCGGCCCCGCTCACGCGACAGGGCGGCGAGCCGGTTCGATCTGCTGGTATCGAACCGCCCCACCGCCCCTGGCGTGGTGCGCGCGGCTACCGGCCGCGCGGGAATTTCCTAGACCCGGTCGAGGGCGTAGCCCTCCTCGCCGTGCACGATGGTGTCGATTCCGGCGAGTTCGTCTTCGCTCTTGATCCGGAAGCCGATGGTCTTCTCGATCGCCAGGCCGAGGAGGTAGGCCACGATGAACGAGTACACGAGCACCGAGAACGCGGCGATCGCCTGCACGACCAGCTGGCCGAAGTCGCCCCCCGTGAAGAGGCCGGTGTCGGTGGCGAAGAGGCCCAGGTACAGGGTGCCGATCACGCCGCCGACGAGGTGGATGCCGACCACGTCGAGAGAGTCGTCGAAGCCGAGCTTGAACTTCAGTTCGATCGCCAGGGCACACACGGCACCGGCAACGGCACCGAGCAGGAGCGCCCAGCCGGGCTCCAGGTTCGCGCAGGCCGGGGTGATCGCGACCAGGCCGGCAACGGCTCCGGAGGCGGCTCCGACCGAGGTGGCCTTGCCGTCCTTGAACTTCTCGACGATCATCCAGCCGAGGATCGCGGCCGCCGTCGCACCGAAGGTGTTGATGACGATGATGCCGACGTTCTCGAGGCCGTTCAGCCATTCCGCGCCGGCGTTGAAGCCGAACCAGCCGAACCACAGCACGGCCGCGCCGATCAGCACGAGCGGAACATTGTGCGGCTTGGTGATGCCCTTCTGGAAGCCGACGCGCTTGCCGAGGACCAGGGCGAGGGCGAGGGCCGCCGCGCCGGCGTTGATGTGCACCGCGGTACCGCCGGCGTAGTCGATGACGCCCGGGAGGCCGAGGGTTTCACCGAGGCTCATGATCCAGCCGCCGCCCCAGACCCACGCCGCGACGGGGAAGTAGACCAGTGTGGCCCAGATCCCGGCGAAGATCATCCAGGAGCCGAACTTGGCCCGGTCGGCGACGGCCCCGGAGATCAGGGCGACGGTGATGATGGCGAAGGTCGCGCCGTAGGTCGCGCCGAGGAGGTCGGTGTTGCCGGTCTCCCCGGATGCCAGCGCTGACAGGCCGAAGTCCGAGAAGGGGTTACCCGCGAACTGCAGCGGGCTGTCGACGGCGCTCATGTTGAAGCCGTAGAGGATCCACAGGACGCTGATCAGCCCCAGTGCCCCGAAGCTCATCATCATCATGCTGACGACGCTTTTCGCCTTCACCAGTCCGCCGTAGAAGAACGCGACTCCCGGAGTCATGAACAGCACCAGCGCGGTTGCTGTGATCCCCCATGCAATGCTTCCCGTGTCCATAGATTGTCCTCACACCTCTCGAATGTTTGCAGGGTGTACCGCGAGGTCCAAAAATGAACGCAGGTAGTCGACGGTCAGGTCTCGGGTACGGCATCATTCTGCGGCGCGGAGATTTCGCCGGGCCTACCGCAATGTTTCGTGCCGGTTACACGCGAGGCCCGTGGGTAAATAGCGTGTTTCGCCGGATCATTCGGCGTGCGGGGGAAGTTCCCCCGTCGTCAGCGCCACCATGCGCGATTGGGCGCGCAGGTACTTCTTCCGATATCCGCCGGCCATCATCTCGGCATCGAAGACCTCGCCGAGCGGCAGGCCGCTGGCGATGATCGGAATCTCGGCGTCGTAGACGCGGTCGATGAAGGCCACCAGGCGCAGGGCATCCGTCTGGTCGGTCAGCAGGAACACGTCGGTCAGGGCGATGACGTCGATCGCGCTGATCATTTTTATGTACTTCGACGGATGCACCGTGCCGAGGTGCCGGATCAGCGCGCCGAAGCCGTCCTCGGCCACCCGCGACCCGCGCCCCAGCAGCGTTCCGACCATGTGGCGGAGCGACTCGTCCGGAACCGCCACGGCGTTGCCGGCGGCGTCGCGGCGGCGGTAGTCGAGACCGTCGATCCTGACCGTCTCGAAGTTGGCGGACATCGCCTGAATTTCGCGGAGGAAGTCCACCGCGGCGAATCTGCCCTCGCCCAGGGAGTTCGGTGGTGTGTTGGAGGTGGCCGCCACCCGGGTGCCGGAGGCCACGAGCTCACCGAGCAGCCGGGTCATCACCATCGTGTCGCCCGGGTCGTCGAGTTCGAACTCGTCGATGCAGATCAGTTTCGCGCCCCGCAGCTGCTTGACCGTGTTGGCGTAGCCGAGCGCCCCGACGAGGGCGGTGTACTCGATGAACGTGCCGAAGTACTTCGGCCCGGGCGCCGTGTGCCAGAGCGCGGCGAGCAGGTGGGTCTTGCCGACCCCGAAGCCGCCGTCCAGGTAGATCCCCGGCAGGTCATCCTTCGGCTTCCGGGTGCGGGAGAAGAATCCGCTGGGCCGCTGGGACCGCCAGGCCGCGGCGAACGAGTTGAGCCGTTCGACCGCCTCCAGCTGTGACGGGAAGTTCAGGTCCGGCCGGTAGGACTCGAACGAGGCGTGTTCGAACTGCGGCGGGGGAACCAGCTCGGCGACGATTTCGGCACCGGTGATGCTCGGGGAGCGGTCGACGAGCCGGAGGGCCTGGCGGTGGGCCTCTGGGGCCATGGGGGAACACCCGTTTCTGTATGTAGGGATGACCGCGGTGCGGCCGGCGCCCACACCGCGTAGATTTAACGTGTGGGCAGGTGACAAGCCTAATCCGCACTCAATCCATATCTCGCGCCGCGTCAGTCGCCCTCCCGGAGGTCCCCCATGTCCGTTGAACTCGATCCGTCCCCGAAGTTCACCGCGTACGCGCACCCGGAGCGCCTCGTCTCCGCCAACTGGCTGCAGGAGCACCTGGGCACCCCCGGTCTCGTCGTCGTCGAATCCGATGAAGACGTGCTGCTCTACGAAGTCGGCCACATCCCCGGCTCGGTCAAGATCGACTGGCACACCGACCTCAACGACCCGGTGGAACGCGACTTCATCGGCAGCCGCGAGTTCGCGGCCATGATGAGCTCCAAGGGCATCTCCCGCGACTCCACCGTCGTCATCTACGGCGACAAGAACAACTGGTGGGCGGCCTACGCCCTGTGGGTGTTCACCCTCTTCGGCCACGAGGACGTGCGCCTGCTGGACGGCGGTCGGGACAAGTGGGTCGCCGAGGACCGCGACATGACCACCGACAAGACCGTGCTGACGAGCACGGCGGACTACCCGGTCGTCCCGCGCGAAGACGCCCCGATCCGGGCGTTCAGGGACGACGTGCTCGCTCACTTCGGAAACCCGTTGATCGACGTGCGCTCCCCGGAGGAGTACACCGGCGAACGCACCCACATGCCCGCGTACCCGGAGGAGGGCGCGCTCCGCGGCGGGCACATCCCTTCCGCCGTCTCTGTGCCGTGGGCCCGCGCCGCCGCCGACGACGCCACCTTCCGCACCCGCGAGGAACTGGATGCCATCTACCGCGGCGAGGCCGGCCTTGCCGAGGGCGACAACGTCATCGCCTACTGCCGCATCGGCGAGCGGTCCAGCCACACCTGGTTCGTCCTCACCCACTTGCTCGGCTTCCAGGGGGTGCGCAACTACGACGGCTCCTGGACCGAGTGGGGCAACGCCATCCGGGTTCCGATCGTGCTGGGCACCGAGCCGGGCGACGCGCCGAAGCCCCGCCGATGACATCCGTGGAACTGCCGGAGCAGCTGGCCGAGATCAGGAACGAGTTCCTCGAACTCGAAGAGAAGGACCGATTGCTGCTCCTGCTCGAGTTCGCCAACGAGCTGCCGGCGCTGCCCGCGCGCTTCGAGGACCACCCGGACCTGCTCGAACGGGTGGTCGAGTGCCAGTCGCCGGTGTACATCTTCGTCGAGGTGGATGAGGCCGGTGCGGTACACCTGCACGCCACCGCGCCGCGCGAATCCCCGACGACCCGCGGTTTCGTGTCGATCATCGCCCAGGGCGTCGAGGGGCTCACCGTCGAGCAGGCGCTGGCCGTGCCCGACGACTACCCGAGCTCCCTCGGGATCACCCGAGCCGTCTCCCCCCTGCGGATGCGCGGGATGACGGCCATGCTCGCCCGCACGAAGCGCCAGCTGCGGGCACTGGCGGCTGCGTGAACCTCACCCGCATCTTCCCGACCGAGCCGGGTGCCCCCACGCCGACGCTCGACGGGATGGATGCGGCCGGCCGCGACTGGCTCCTGGCCCACTACCGCCGCGGCGACGGTCCGTTCCTCCGCGTCAACATGATCGCCAGCCTCAACGGCAGCGCCACCGGCGACGACGGCACCTCCAACACGCTGACCAGCCGGCTCGATCGGCGCATCCTCGGCGTCATCCGGGAACTGTCCGATGTTGTGCTCGTCGGGGCGGGCAGCGTGCGCGCCGAAGGCTACGTCGTGCCCGCGAAGGCGGCCCTGGCCGTCGTCACCTCCAGCGGCGACCTCAGCGGGCACCGACTCGACGCCAGGCCGGCGGATGCCGCGGGGCATCCGGTGCTCATCTTGTGCGCCCGAAGCAACCTCGACCGTGCCCGGGCGAGCGTGGGGACCGCCCGCGCCACGATCGTGCCCCTCGACGACGAGGGCGGGGACATCACGGTGGCGGCGATCGTTCGCGCCCTGGCCGACCGGGGCCTTGACCGCATCGTCTGCGAGGGCGGCCCGGTGCTGGCCGGGCAGCTCTTCGCGGCGGACCTCGTCGACGAGTTCTGCCTGTCGACGAGCCCGCAGGTGACGCTCGGCGGCCGGCCGCTACTCGACTCCACGCCACTCGACTCCCCGCTGCTCGACTCCCCCGCAGCCGGGTCTACTCGGTTCGGTCTTCGCCAGCTGCTGGTGGATGATGCGGGGGCGACGTATGCCCGCTGGGAACGAGCGCGTCCAGCCAGCGCGTGATCGCCCGGTTCCAGCCCACCGGGTCGTAGTTCCACAGCTTGGTGTGCCGGGCGATGGTGAACGGCACGAAGGTCACGAGATCGGGCCGGCGCAGGGCCAGCGCCCGGGAGCCGGTCGACGGCACGTAGCCGTCGTCGTCGCTGTGCATGAGCAGGATCGGCAGGGACAGGTCGTCGGCCCTGGCCACGACATCCAGCCGCCGGAAGTCGATCGGCGTCGCCTGACCGGTCAGCAGGCCGCCCCAGCGTTGCCCCATCACCCTCATCGCCCCGGCCATGATCGGCGAGGGGAACCCGAGCGCCTCACCGTGGAAGCTCACGACATCGGCCCAATCGACGACGGGCGAATCGAGCACGATCCCGGCCAGGATGTCCTTGTGCTCGGTGCGGCTCGCCGCGTGCAGGGCGATGGCGCCGCCCATCGACCAGCCCATCAGCACGACGCTGGTCGCGCCATGGCTCCGGGTGAACCCGATGGCCTCCTCCACGTCCAGCCATTCGGTGTCGCCCAGCCCGTAGCGGCCGTCCAGGCTGGCCGGCGCCTCCCGGTCGTTGCGGTACGACACGAGCAGCGAGGTATACCCGGCCTCCCGGAAGGCCGGAACGGCGCGCAGGGTCTCCGGGCGCTGCACCCCGCGGCCGTGCACCTGGATCGCCCACCGGCCGTCCGGCTCCGCCGCGGGGATAAGCCAGGCCGGCGCGTCGCCGAGCCCGGTTTGAATGACGACGTCCTCGAAGGGGAAGCCGAGTTCTGCCGGGCCGAGGTAGTGGTAACCGGCCAGGCGGCCGAGCCGCGCACTCGCCAGGTCCCCGAAGTCGACGGCGGTCAGCCGCCGGGTGACGCCCGCGGCGTCGCTGCGGATGATCTCACCCAGCCGGGCGTGCCCGGTTTCGTCCGTGAACCAGAGACTGTACTCGCCCGGCAACACGGTATCCGGGGTGGTCTGCAGGGTGATCGTGCCGGCGGCGAGATCGACGGCATGGATGCGAGTGTCCTGCTCACGTTTGGTCGGCGGAGTGACGATGCGGCGGGCCATCACGGCCGACAGCACACTGACGGTAGCGGCCAGCAGGGCGGCCGTCCCGACCACGGCGGCGGCGGTGACGAGCAGGGCCGTGCCCGGCCCGCGTTCTCGTGAGCTTGTGCTGGTCACGTACACCTCCGAACCGGTCGGCGTGCCTCGCAGACAGCGCCCGAAAAAAACTCTAGTCTGCAAACGTGCCCGAATCAGAGGACAGGCAAACGCTTCCGCCGGAATTTGCCGCAGCGCTCGACGCGATTCGGCGCGCTCACCGACGGCCGGAACTCATCGTCACCGAAATCCCCGCGCCGGGCAGCCTCGCTCCGCACGCCGTGGCTCTGGCCGCCGATGTGCGCCCCGTCCGACACGGCAGCGACTCCGACCTCGGCACCGGCCGGTTCATCCTGCTCTACGACCCCGAAGAGCCCGAGGCCTGGGGCGGACGCTTCCGCGTCGTCTGTTTCGCACAGGCTCCGCTGGAGACCGACATCGGGCTCGATCCCTTCCTGGCTGAGGTCGCCTGGGCCTGGCTCGTTGACGCACTCGACGCCCACGGGGCGCAGTACACCGCGGCATCCGGCACCGCCACGAAGATCATCTCCTCCGGCTTCGGCGAACTCGCCAGCCAGGGCGACGGCGCCCAGATCGAGCTCAGAGCCTCGTGGACCCCCCTGGACCACAATCTCACCGCCCACGTCGAAGGCTGGGGTGAGCTTCTCTGTATGCTCGCCGGCCTTCCCCCTGCCGGCGGCGAAGGAGTCAGCACGTTGTCCGCGCGCCGAGCCAAACGTGGCTGAGCACGGTGTCGTCGAGACGCGAGACGCTTACTTCGAAGCGATAGAGACCCTGGCCGGTGGCACCGGGCCGATCGGTATCGACGCAGAACGCGCATCCGGTTTCACGTACTCCCAGCGCGCCTACCTGATCCAGATCTACCGGCGTGATGCCGGCACGTTCCTGTTCGACCCGCCCGCCATCGGTGACTTCAGTGAACTCAACGAGTCGCTGCGGGACGCAGAGTGGATCCTGCACGCCGCCAGCCAGGACCTCGCGTGCCTCCGCGAGGTGGGCCTGGACCCGGTCAACATGTTCGACACGGAGCTGGCCGCCCGGCTCCTGGGCCTCCCGCGCGTCGGCCTCGGAACGGTGGTCGAAGAGCTGCTCGGAATCCACCTCGCCAAGGAGCACTCGGCGGCCAACTGATCGACCCGGCCGCTCCCCGAGGCCTGGCTCGTCTATGCGGCGCTCGACGTCGAACTGCTGCCTGACCTGCGCGACCGGATGGTCGAGATGCTGGTCGAGTCCGAGAAGACCCAGATTGCGGCCGAGGAGTTCGCCGCCGTGCTCGCGCGAGAGACGAAGGCCCCCCGGGTGGACCCGTGGCGCCGACTGTCCGGGGTGCATTCCATCCGCGGCCAGCGGAACCTGGCGGTCGCCCGCGAGCTCTGGATCGCCCGGGATGCCCTGGCCCAGCACCTGGACGTCTCCCCCGGCCGGCTGGTACCCGACGCGTCCCTGGTCGCCGCGGCCAGGGTGATGCCCGAGAGCCGGCAGGCCCTGGCCGATTTGCGCGAATTCAGCGGCCGAGCCAGCCGCAGCGAACTTGACCGCTGGTGGGCCGCCATCCAGGCCGGTCTGTCCAGCCCCGACCTGCCGGCGCTCAAGGCGAGCAGCGATACGCTGCCGCCGCCCCGGGCCTGGGCCGAGCGCAATCCGGAGGCCGACGTGCGCTTCAAAGCGGCGCGCGCCGCCCTGGCGACCGTGTCGGACGAGCTGGCCATCCCATTGGAAAACCTGCTCACCCCCGATTTCCTGCGCCGGGTCGCCTGGTCGCCGCCCGAGTCGGTGAGCGCGGATTCGATCGGATCCGCCCTCGCGGACCTCGGTGCGCGTGCGTGGCAGGTTGCCGCAACCGCACAACTGATTGCCGATGCCTTTGTCGAGGTCCACCAAAGCATCTGCCTGCCTTCGGAGTCGGACTCGTAGGAAGAGTCAAAGGATTCCGTCGGCAAATTGGCGCCCCCATAGGATCGAATCAGACCTGAGCTGATTGATGGAGGCATTGTGGCCGAGAGAGCAGAAGTCGTCTTTGTGGACGGGGTTCGTACCCCGTTCGGACGCGCCGGCGAAAAGGGCATGTACTGGAACACCCGAGCCGATGACCTGGTGGTGAAGGCCATGATTGGCCTGCTGGAGCGGAATCCCTCCGTCCCCGGCGAGCGGATCGACGATGTCGCCATCGCCGCCACGACGCAGACCGGCGACCAGGGCCTCACCCTCGGGCGCACCGCGGCCCTCCTGGCCGGGCTGCCCAAGTCCGTCCCCGGATTCGCCATCGACCGGATGTGCGCCGGGGCGATGACCGCCGTGACCACGATGGGCTCGGCGATCGGCTACGGCGCCTACGACCTCGCCATCGCCGGCGGCGTGGAGCACATGGGACGACACCCGATGGGTGCCAACGCCGACCCGAACCCCCGGTTCCTGTCCGAGCGCCTGGTGAGCGAAGACGCGCTCGTCATGGGCGCCACGGCCGAACGCATCCACGACAGATTCCCCACATACACGAAGGAACGCTCGGACCGTTTCGCGCTGCGCAGCCAGCAGAAGGTGGCCGCCGCGTATGCCGCCGGCAAGATCCAGCCCGACCTGATCCCCGTCGCCACCCGCAGCGAGGCCGGCTGGGGCCTGGCCACGCAGGACGAGGCGCCCCGGCCGGAGACGACGATGGAGGGCCTCGCCGCCCTCCGGACGCCGTTCCGCCCGCACGGCCGCATCACCGCCGGAAACGCCTCCGGGCTCAATGACGGCGCGGCCGTCAGCCTGCTCGCCAGCGGGCACGCCGCCAAGGAACTTGGCCTCACCGTCAAAATGAAGATGGTCAGCTTCGCGTTCGCGGGCGTCGAGCCCGAGGTGATGGGCCTCGGCCCGGTGCCCTCGACCGAGAAGGCGCTGCGCAAGGCGGGCCTCGCGATCACCGACATCGGACTCTTCGAGCTGAACGAGGCATTCGCCGTGCAGGTCATCTCGTTCCTCGACCACTTCGGCATCGACGACGACGATCCCCGGGTCAACGAGTACGGGGGCGCGATCGCCATCGGGCATCCGCTCGCCTCGTCGGGCGTTCGCCTGATGAACCAGCTCGCGCACCAGTTCGAAGCCCACCCCGAGGTGCGCTACGGCCTGACCGCCATGTGCATCGGCCTGGGCATGGGCGGCACCATCATTTGGGAGAACCCGCACTTCAACCGGAAGGCAAAAAAGCGATGACCGACTACTCCGCAATCGACTTCACCCCGCTGCTTGCCCTCTCCGAAGACGAGGTGGTCACGCACAGTTTCGTTCGCGACATTCCCCTCTCCGGCAATCGCACGCTCGCCCTCGTCACGCTGGACAACGGCCGTGACCACACCCGTCCGAACACGATCGGCGCCGCCACCCTGCTCGAGTTCGCGGCGACGCTGGACGAGCTACGCGCCCGCGCCGGCCGGGGCGAGATCCATGGCGTCGCGATCACCGGCAAGCCGTTCATCCTGGCCGCCGGCGCCGACCTCAGCAAGGTCGGCGAGATCCCGTCGCAGGAGGCCGGCAAGCTGCTCGCGCAGCTCGGCCACTACGCCTTCGGCAAGGAGGCCGACCTGGGCGTGCCCTCGTTCGTCTTCATCAACGGCCTCGCCCTCGGCGGCGGACTGGAGATTGCCCTCAACGCCGATTACCGCACCGTCGACGCATCCGTGCCGGCGATCGCCCTGCCGGAGGTCTCCCTCGGGCTCATCCCCGGCTGGGGCGGGTCGTACCTGCTGCCGAACCTGATCGGCATCGAGAACGCGCTCAAGGTGATCATCGAGAACCCGCTCAAATACCGCACGCTCAAGGGCGCCGACGCGCTCGCGCTCGGCATCGCCGACGTGATGTTCGATTCGGTCTCGTTCCTGGAGAACTCGATCGCCTGGGCCGACGGCGTCATCGCCGGCAGCACGAAGGTGGAGCGGCCGAACCGGCCGAGCAAGATCGAGCGCCTGGTGAAATGGGACGTCGCCATCGGCATCGCCCGCAAGTCGCTCGAGTCCAGCATCGGCACCGTCGCGCTCGCTCCCTACGCCGCCCTCGACCTGCTCAAGGCGGCGAAGAGCGGCACGAAGGCCGAGGGTTTCGAGCGCGAAGACGACGCCCTCGCCGAGCTCATCGCCAGCGACCAGCTGCAGGCCAGCATCTACGCGTTCAACCTCGTGCAGAAGCGGGCCAAGCGGCCGGCCGGAGCGCCCGACAAGGCGCTCGCCCGGCCGATCACCAAGGTGGGTGTCATCGGCGCCGGCCTGATGGCCAGCCAGTTCGCCCTGCTGTTCGTGCGTCGCCTGCGCGTACCCGTGGTCATCACCGACCTCGACCAGGCCCGCGTCGACAAGGGCGTCGAATACATCCATGGTGAGATCGCGACCCTCCTGGCCAAGAAGCGCATCAGCGCGGATGAGGCCAACCGCCTCCGCGCGCTCGTCACCGGCACCACGGACAAGGCCGACTTCGCCGACGCCGACTGGGTCATCGAGGCCGTCTTCGAGGAACTCGGCGTCAAGCAGGACGTCTTCGCCGAGATCGAGAAGCACATCTCACCCGAGGCGATCCTGGCCACCAACACCTCTTCCCTGTCGGTGGAGAAGATCGGCGCAAAGCTCGCCCACCCGGAACGGCTCGTCGGTTTCCACTTCTTCAACCCGGTCGCGATCATGCCCCTGATCGAGGTCGTGAAGACGCCCGTGACCAACGACGCCACGCTCTCGACGGCCATGGTCGTCGCGGGCAAACTGCGGAAGAACGCCGTGATCACAAGGGACACCCCCGGCTTCGTGGTCAACCGGCTGCTGGCGAAGCTGCTCGGCGAGGCCATGCACGCGGTCGACACGGGCACTTCATTCGAGGTCGTCGACGGCGCCCTGGCGCCGTTCGGCCTCCCGATGACCCCGTTCCAGCTGCTCGAGCTGGTCGGGCTGAAGGTCGGGGCGCACGTGCTCGACACCCACCATGCGGCGTTCCCGGAGCGGTTCTTCGAAAGCGCGAACCTGCACACGCTCGCCGAGTACGGCAAGGTCCTCGACCGCGACGCCAAGGGCAAGATCAAGGGCTTCGACAAGGGCGCCGTCAAGATCGTCGCGGGCGGCACATCGCCGATGACGGCGGAGGAGATCCAGCAGCGGGTCGAGGACGGCCTCGCGGACGAGATCAAGCGGATGCTGGACGACGACGTCGTGCACGCGGCCGAAGACATCGACCTGTGCATGATCCTCGGCGCGAACTGGCCCTCACAGATGGGCGGGGTCACGCCCTACCTCGACCGGGTCGGCGCGAGCGAGCGCACCTTCGGCGCCGCCTTCCACACCCCGCCGATCCGCGGCGTGGGCGTCGCTGCTCCCTCCCCCGTCGTCTAATCCCCGCGAAACTGCAGTTGTGCGCGCTAAACTTGCCTCATAACGCGCACAACTGCAGTTTCGCGTAACAGGCCCTTCGCGGGGTCGGTTAGTCGCGGCGGGGGCGGGTGACGGGGATCGAGCCGGTGGGCGTGTGGCCCTCGGGCAGCGGGCGGGCGTGCGGGATCTTGCTGCCGAGCACCATCGCAACGACGTCGCGCGCGATGTGCTGCGGGGTCAGGCCGACGCGTTCGAGGATCTCGGCGCGTGAGCCGTGGTCGAGGAATTCGTCGGGCAGGCCCAGCTCGGTGACCGCGGTGTCGACACCGGCCTCGCGCAGGTCCTGGCGGATGCGGGTGCCGATGCCGCCGACCCGGATGCCGTCTTCGATGCTGACCACGATCCGGTGCTCGGCGGCGAGGCGGATGATGCTCTTCGGCACCGGAACGACCCAGCGCGGGTCCACGACGGTGGCACCGATGCCCTGGGCGGCGAGCCGCTCGGCCACCTCGAGCCCCATGCCGGCCATCGGGCCGACGGTCACGATCAGCACGTCCTTCTGGGAACCGGCGTGCAGCACGTCCACCCCGTCCTCCAGCCGCTCGACCGCCTCGAACTCGACGCCGACGCTGCCCTTGGGGAAGCGCAGAACGGTGGGCCCGTCATCGACGGCCACGGCCTCCCCGAGCTCCTCGCGCAGCCGGGTCGAGTCCCGGGGCGCGGCCAGGCGGATTCCCGGCACGGCCTGCAGGATCGCGAGGTCCCACATGCCGTGGTGGCTCGGTCCGTCCGGCCCGGTCACACCGGCCCGGTCGAGTACGAAGGTGACGCCGGCCTTGTGCAGGGCGACATCCATCAGCACCTGGTCGAAGGCGCGGTTGATGAAGGTCGCGTACAGCGCGACCACGGGGTGGAGGCCGCCGAAGGCAAGGCCGGCGGCGGATGCCACGGCGTGCTGCTCCGCGATGCCCACGTCGTGCACGCGGCCGGGGAACCGCTCGGCCATCTTGTGCAGGCCGGTCGGCCGCAGCATCGCGGCGGTGATCCCGACAAGGCGCTCGTTCGCGCTGGCGAGGGTCACGAGCTCGTCGGCGAAGACCGAGGTCCACGATGGAGCGCCGGCCGATTCGGTCGACTCCCCCGTCTCCGGGTCGATCTGGCCGACCGCGTGGAACTGGTCGGCGGCATCCTGCACGGCCGGGTCGTAGCCCTTGCCCTTCTGGGTGATGGCGTGCACGATGACCGGGGCGCCGTAGCCCCTGGCCTGGCGGAGCGCCTCGAGCATGGCGTCCATGTCGTGGCCGTCGACCGGCCCGATGTACTTGATGTCGAGGTTTGAGTACAGCGCCTCGTTGTTCGAGAATCGGCTGAGGAAGCCGTGCAGTCCGCCGCGCATGCCGCGGTAGAGCGCCCGCCCGGGCGCGCCGAGCCGGTCGAAGGCCCGCTGGCTGGTCAGGTAGAGGCTGCGGTAGCTGCGGCGGGTGCGCACGGTGTTGAGGAACCGCGCCATCCCGCCGATGGTCGGCGCGTAGGAGCGGCCGTTGTCGTTGACGACGATGATCAGCCGCCGGGTGTTGTCGTCGCTGATGTTGTTGAGCGCTTCCCAGGTCATGCCGCCCGTGAGCGCGCCGTCGCCGACGACGGCGACGACGTGGCGGTCGTCCTGACCGGTCATTTCGAAGGCGCGGGAGATGCCGTCCGCCCAGGAGAGCGAACTGGAGGCGTGCGAGCTCTCGACGATGTCGTGCACGGATTCGGAGCGCTGCGGGTAGCCGGCGAGTCCGCCGAGCTGGCGCAGCCTGCTGAAGTCCTGCCGACCGGTGAGCAGCTTGTGCACGTATGACTGGTGCCCGGTGTCGAACACGATCGAGTCCCGCGGCGACTCGAAGACCCGGTGGATCGCGATGGTCAGTTCGACGACGCCGAGGTTGGGGCCGAGGTGCCCGCCGGTCTTCGAGATCTCACTGACCAGGAACGCGCGGACCTCGGCCGCGAGCTGGACCAGCTGCTCCTTCGAGAGGGCGTCGAGGTCGCGAGGACCCGTGATCGTCTCCAGAAGGGACATCGATACCACCTTTCGCGTTGCCGCACTCGCGCCCGAAAATGCCGCTGGCGCGCACACTCGAACAGGTCGAGTCTACGCGCCAGGGGCGGGAGGAGCTGGGAGCCTTAGGCCACCAGGGACCGCAGCACGTACTGCAGGATGCCGCCGTTGCGGTAGTAGTCCGCCTCACCCGGTGTGTCGATCCGGACGACCGCGTCGAACTCCACGGTCTCCTTGCCGGCCGCGGAGTTCGCGCTCGGCGCGGCGGTGACGCGGACCGTCTTCGGCGTGCTGCCGTTGTTCAGCTCGTCGATGCCCGTGATCGTGACGACCTCGGTGCCGTCCAGCCCGAGCGAGCCCCAGCTCTTGCCGGCCGGGAACTGCAGCGGAACGACGCCCATCCCGATCAGGTTCGAGCGGTGGATGCGCTCGAAGCTCTCGACGATGACGGCCTTGACGCCCAGCAGGCTGGTGCCCTTGGCCGCCCAGTCGCGGGACGAACCCGAACCGTACTCCTTGCCGCCGAAGATGACGAGCGGGGTGCCGGCGGCCTCGTAGTTCTGGGCCGCGTCGTAGATGAACGCCTGCGGAGCACCCTCCACGGTGAAATCGCGGGTGTAGCCACCCTCGACGCCATCCAGCAGCTGGTTACGGAGACGGATGTTCGCGAAGGTTCCGCGAATCATGATCTCGTGGTTTCCGCGGCGCGAACCGTAGGAGTTGAAGTCGCCGCGAGCCACGCCGTGCTCCAGCAGGTAGGCACCGGCCGGGCTGTCGGCCTTGATGTTGCCCGCGGGGCTGATGTGGTCGGTCGTGACGGAGTCGCCGAGCTTGGCGAGAACGCGCGCCCCGACGATGTTGGTGACCGGGCTGGTCTCCAGCGTCATGCCGTCGAAGTACGGGGGCTTCCGCACGTAAGTCGACTCGGGGTCCCACTCGAAGACCTCGCTGTCGGGCGTCGGCAGTGAGCGCCAGCGCTCGTCTCCCTCGAAGACCTCGCCGTACTCCTTCGTGAACATGGCCGTGTCGATCGAGCTGTCGATCGTGGCCTGCACCTCGGCGGAGTCGGGCCAGATGTCCCGGAGGAACACGTCGTTGCCGTCGGTGCCCTTGCCGAGGGCATCCGTCTCGAAGTCGAAGTTCATCGACCCGGCGAGGGCGTAGGCGATGACCAGCGGCGGGCTGGCGAGGTAATTCATCTTCACGTCGGGGCTGATCCGGCCCTCGAAGTTGCGGTTGCCCGAGAGCACCGCGGTGACGGCCAGGTCGTTCTCGTTGATCGCGGCCGACACCTCGTCGATGAGCGGACCGGTGTTGCCGATGCAGACGGTGCAGCCGTAGCCGACGGTGTAGAAGCCGAGGGCCTCCAGGTCGTCGGTGAGGCCGGCCTTCGCGTAGTAATCGGTGACGACCTTCGAGCCCGGTGCCAGCGTGGTCTTGACCCACGGCTTGCTCGTGAGGCCCTTCTTGACCGCGTTGCGGGCGAGCAGGCCCGCGGCGAGCATCACGCTCGGGTTGGACGTGTTCGTGCACGACGTGATGGCCGCGACGGCGACCGCTCCGTGGTCGAGGGTGTAGCTCGCGCCGTCCTTGGTGGTGATCGGGACGGGGCTGGACACCGACGCGGGAGCGTGGCTCACGTGCTGGTGCGAGAGCTGGTGGGCGCTCTGCTCGTCCTCGGCGGTGAAGCCGATCGGGTCAGAGGCGGGGAAGGTCGCCTCGACGGCGGCATCCACCCGGGACAGGTCCTGGGTCGCGTAGCTCTGCAGGTCCGTCTCGAATTGCTCCTTCGCGCGGCTGAGCTCGACGCGGTCCTGCGGACGCTTCGGTCCGGCGATCGAGGGAACCACGGTTCCGAGGTCGATCTCCAGGTACTCGCTGAAGGCGGGCTCCTGCGCGGGGTCGTGCCAGAGGCCCTGCAGCTTCGAGTACGCCTCGACCAGGGCGACCTGCTCGTCGCTGCGGCCGGTGAGGCGCAGGTAGTCGAGGGTCACGTCGTCGATCGGGAACATGGCGGCCGTCGAGCCGAACTCGGGGCTCATGTTGCCGATGGTGGCGCGGTTGGCCAGCGGAACCTGGGCGACGCCCTCTCCGTAGAACTCGACGAACTTGCCGACCACGCCGTGCTTTCGCAGCATCTGCGTGATGGTGAGCACGACATCCGTCGCGGTGACGCCGGCCGGGATGGAGCCCTTGAGCTTGAACCCGACGACCTTGGGGATGAGCATCGAGACGGGCTGGCCGAGCATGGCCGCCTCGGCCTCGATTCCGCCGACGCCCCAGCCGAGCACGCCGAGGCCGTTGACCATGGTCGTGTGCGAGTCGGTGCCGACGCAGGTGTCGGGGTAGGCACGGAGCACGCTGTTGCCCGCGGCATCCAGCACAGTGCGGGTCATCGTGACGCGGGCCAGGTATTCGATGTTGACCTGGTGCACGATCCCGGTTCCCGGCGGGACGACCTTGAAGTCGTCGAACGCAGTCTGGCCCCAGCGGAGGAACTGGTAACGCTCGCCGTTGCGCTGGTACTCGATCTCGACGTTGCGCTCGAGGGCGTCTTCCGAGCCGAACAGGTCCGCGATGACGGAGTGGTCGATGACGAGCTCCGCCGGTGCGAGCGGGTTGATCTTGTTCGCGTCGCCGCCGAGCTCGGCGACGGCCTCGCGCATGGTGGCGAGGTCGACGATGCAGGGCACGCCGGTGAAGTCCTGCATGATCACGCGGGCGGGCGTGAACTGGATCTCGGTGTCGGGGTCCGCGGAAGGAACCCACTGGCCGAGGGCACGGATGTGATCGGCGGTGATGTTGGCGCCGTCCTCGGTGCGGAGAAGGTTCTCCAGCAGCACCTTCAGGCTGAACGGCAACTTCTCGTAGCCTGCGACGGTGTCGAGTCGAAAGACTTCATAGTCCGTCGAGCCAACGCGCAGGGTGTCCTTTGCTCCAAAACTGTTAACCGCAGACACGAGGTCCTCTCCTTTGTGGGAAACCGCCCGGGAAACCCGGCGGCCATCCTCAATCCGTGTGGCCGAACACACCCGGTGCCGGCATGGTCAGCCTAGCTGGGCGGGTGTTGATCGGCCGAGTCTGAGCGTCAAACTATCTTGACGTCGAGATAACTCTAGCATTCCCGGGAACGGATTCCCGCCCTATTCGGGCTCGGGCGGTTCGCTCTGCTTGGGGTAGATCGAGCGCACCATCAGCCAGGAGACGACCAGCAGCGGGGCATACAGCGGAAGCCCCATCAGGAGCTTCATCGCGCCGAGGGCCTCGACATTGCCCGAGTAGTACAGCGGCAGCTGCACGATCAGCCGCGCCGCGAACAGCCCGGCCCAGCAGAGGGTGAGGATCGTGAGCACCCGGCGCTTCGACGGGTTGGTCCGCCAGGCGATCCCCTCGCCCATCAGGAAGCCGACGGCGAGACCGATCAGCGGCCAGCCGATCAGCGCCGAGACGAGCAGGACGAAGCCGTAGACGCCGTTGGTCCAGAATCCGGGAAGGTAGAAGTCCTCGGCCTTCCCGGTGAACAAGGCGAGCACGGCGCTGATGCCGATGCCGACGAGCCCCCCGATCGACTGGGAGAGGGTCTGTTTCGCGGCCAGGCGGAAGGCGACGAAGACGAGCCCGACCGCAACCGGGGCGATCAGCGACAGGACCAGGTCACGGGTGAGCGTGTAGATGACCAGGAAGACCAGGCCGGGCAGCACCGCCTCGACGAGACCGCGGATGCCGCCCATCGAGGCCAGCAGCGTGTGCCCGCTGATCGGTTCCCCCTCGGCCGCCGAGGCGAAGCCGGCGCGCCGGGCCGCCGCGGCCATCCCGTCGGCGAAGGCAGCGCCGGGGGCGCCG